>RFPW01000124.1 GCA_009925965.1 Betaproteobacteria bacterium | reverse complement strand
TGGGATGCTAGGTGCGACCCGAGCCGCCACCCGCTCAAAATACGCCCGCACAAGCGCGTGATAGCGCGCGTCATCCAACAAAAAGGCGTCATGCCCATGGGGCGCATCGATTTCGCCGTAGGTCACTCGGCGACGATTGGCCAACAAGGCCTGCACGATCTCGCGCGATCGGGCCGACGTGAATCGCCAGTCCGAAGTAAACGAGATCACCAGGAAGTCCGCGGTTGCGGCTGCGGTCGCCGCGCTCAGCTCGCCCCCAAACGCAGCCGCCGGATCAAAATAATCGAGCACGCGGGTGATCAGGAGGTAGGTATTGGCGTCAAAGTACTGACTGAACTTGTCGCTCTGATAGCGCAGATATCGTTCAATCTGAAATTCAATATCGAATGTGTAATCGTACTGCTCGCGCTGATTAATCAACTCGCGACCAAATTTCTGCGCCATGGCATCACCGGCTTGATAGGTGATGTGACCAATCATGCGGGCAACCATCAATCCACGTTTGGGCGTCACGCCGTAATCGTAAAAACGGCCATCATGAAAATCGGGATCGGTCAGGATCGCTCGGCGTGCCACTTCATTGAAGGCGATGTTTTGTGCCGACAGTTGCGGCGTCGACGCGATCACGACGCAATGCGCCACTCTCTCGGCGTAAAGCGTACTCCAGGCCAGCGCTTGCATGCCCCCGAGGGATCCGCCCATGACCGCTGCGAACCGCTCGATGCCCAGCGCATCCGCAAGACGCGCCTGCGAGTGCACCCAGTCCTCGACCGTCAACACGGGGAAGTCCGGACCATAGCGGCGGCCGGTCAAGGGATCGCGCGTCATCGGTCCCGTCGAACCAAAGCAGCTGCCGAGGTTATTGACCCCGATCACGAAAAATCGGTTGGTATCGACGGGCTTGCCTGGACCAACCATGTTGTCCCACCACCCCCGAAGTTCAGGTGCGTCGGCATACACCCCCGCGACGTGGTGCGACGCATTCAGGGCATGACAAATCAGCACTGCATTACTGCGCTCAGGGTTGAGTTCGCCGTAGGTTTCGTACGCCAGTTCATAACCACGCAGCGTGGCACCACTCGCCAGCGCAAGTGGTGATTCGAAGCTCATGCGTCGTGGACGGGCAATCAATCGGGCAACCTCAGTCGAACCTTAGCGCCTGGCGCGCGGCTTGTCGCGCCGCATCGACCGTCAGCTCGAGCAGCCCCTGTTTGACCTGGAGCAGGGCGGTCGAATTCATTGAAAACTCTCGTAAACCCATGCCGATCAGGACGGCTGTCGCGACTGGATCGCCAGCCATTTCACCGCAGACGGCAACGGGCCGCCGTGCCCGCCGTGCCGCCGCGATGGTTCTTGCGATCAAACGCAACACCGCCGGATGCATCGGATCATAAAGCGCGGCAACACGGCGGTCGGAACGATCGATCGCCAGCGTGTACTGCGTTAGATCATTGGTCCCAATCGACAAAAAATCCAGCTCGCGGGCAAAAACGTCCGCGGCGATTGCCGCAGCAGGCACCTCGATCATGCCGCCCACCGGCATGGCCGGGTCAAAGCGCTGGCCGCGTTCGACGAGCGTCTCGCGCGCTTGCGCCAGCAGCTTGCGGGTCGTGAGGATTTCATTCGGATGGGTCAGCATCGGAACCAGAAGTCGGACCGGACCCAGCGCTGAAGCCCGCAAAATAGCCCGGAGCTGAACCTTGAAAAGGTCGGGCTCCGCGAGACAAAAACGGATCGCACGCCGCCCCAGCGCCGGATTTTCAGCGAAATGCGCGCCGCCCGGATGAACGGGCTCGGCCCCGGTTCGCGGCAACGCCTTATCAGCACCGACATCGATCGTGCGGATCGTTACCGGCCTCCCTGCCATCGCCCGAACCACCTCCGCGTAGGCCTCGACCTGTTCTTCCTCATCCGGCAATTGCTTCCGGTTCAGAAAGAGAAACTCCGAACGCAGAAGACCAATCCCGTCCGCACCCTGGGCTAGCGCCTCGGCTGCCTCCGAGGGCAACTCGATATTGCCCTGTAGCGAAACCGCAACGCCATCGAACGTCGCCGCACGCAGCGACAGGCGCGATTGGAGACGGGCCCGGTCACGTCGATGCTCAGCCCGGCGCTGCTCAATTTGCGCAATCAAGTCCGGATCGGGATTCACCACCAACACGCCGGCATCTCCGTCGACCACCACGAGATCATCGTCGCGAACCAGGCTAGCTACATCGGTCAGCCCGACGACCGTAGGTTTCGCCAGGCCTCGCGCCACAATCGCCGCGTGCGAGGCTGTACCTCCAAGTTCGATCGCAAAGGCGCATGCGTTACGCCAAAGCAGCAGATCGGCCGGTGCGGGTTCGGTAGCGATCACCACGAGCGAGTCGAGCGCTTCGCCAGCCCGAAAGTCTTGAACCCCGTTGCCCAACATGGCACGCAACACCCGGTTGACGATCTGCCGCACATCGACCACCCGCTCACGCAGGTACGGATCCTCAAAGGCCAAAAACTGTTCGACAAGCTCTTCCGCCTGCGCCGCGTACGCCCATTCTGCGTTACAGGACTGATGGCGAATTCGAGTCCGCGCACCTTCAACCAGAGTGGCATCCACCAGCATCTGGCCGTGGACGTCCAGCATCGCAGCCGCCTCAACCGGAGCATCTGCCGGCAAGTCGTGTGCGATCGCCTGCAATTCGGCTTGAACACGCGCAATCGCAACGTTGAGTCGGTTGAGCTCGGTCGCCACTTCACCCGGTGCGATCCGGCGCTGGGGCGCATCGCGTAACGCGGTCGACAATACCCGTGCGCGGCCCACCGCGACACCTCCCCCCAAGGTCTTGCCGTGCAGAACGAACATCGCCATCGTCAATTCCTGCACTTACTCATTTGCACTTCGTCATTCGTGCACTTCGTTAAAACCGGACGCAAACAGTTCGACCAGCGCAGCCATTGCCTCAGACTCGTCAGGACCGTCGGTTTCGATGCCGATCACGGTGCCCTTGGGCGCCGCCAGCATCATGACCCCCATGATGCTCTTTCCATTGACCCGTCGACTATTGCGGGTTAACCAGACTTCGGCGCGAAAACGGGACGCCAATTGACTGACCTGCGCCGATGGCCGCGCATGAAGACCGAGCGGATTGACGACCTGGACTTCGCGGTGTTGCATCGGACTTACTCGGCAAGCGGTTGAGGCAATACCTGGACGACCGCCTCACGGCCCCCGACCAGGAGTCGTCCGACCAGATCACCCAGTGGCTGCGGCCGGCGCCGGTCAGTCAGACCCTTAACCAGCATCGGCAGGTTGACGCCCGCCAGCACCGCGACCCGGTCGGCCTCCGCCAGACGCGACGCAACGCGTGATGGGGTCGCGCCCCACACATCGGTTAAGACCAAGACGCCGCTGCCATCGTTGATCCGCTTGAGCAATTCACGCGCCGAGACGACGGCAACCTCGGGGTCCTCATCAGGGATGACATCGAGCGCGGCCAGCTGCGACGGCAGACGCCCGAAAATGTGACGGGTGCAATGCAACAAGGCGGTGCCCAGTGGTTCGTGACTGACAACCAGAATGCCGATCATGGCAGGCCCGCTGGTGCTCCCGCTGATGTTCCCGCAAATGTTCCCGCGGATGCTGCGCCGGTGACCGCCCGTTCCAGCGCAGCGATAAACGCCTGTGCCACATCGAAACCGGTTTGCGTCGTGATTTCACGAAAGCAGGTCGGGCTCGTCACATTCACCTCGGTCAGACAGTCTCCGATCACATCGAGGCCGACCAGTAATAGGCCGCGGGCTGCAAGAATCGGCGCCAGCGCAGCCCCGATTTGATGATCCCGGGGATTGAGCGGACGGGCAACCCCAGTACCGCCGGCCGCCAGGTTGCCGCGTGATTCGCCCGCCGCCGGAATTCGAGCCAGACAATACGGCACGACCGCACCACCGATCAGCAGCACGCGCTTGTCTCCGTCTGAAATCTGCGGCAGAAAGCGTTGCGCCATGACGGTTCGGGTCCCAAAACGATGCATGGTCTCAAGAATCACCGACAGGTTCGGGTCATCGGCACGGGCCCGAAAAATCGATGCCCCACCCATGCCATCAAGCAATTTGAGAACCGCTTCCCCATGCTCCACTACGAATGCGCGCAGCCGCGCGGGATCGCGCGAAACCAGCGTAGGCGCCGTGAATTGCCCAAACTCCAGAATCGCCAGTTTTTCATTGTGATCACGCAGCGCACGCGGATCGTTAAAAACGCGTGCGCCCTCCGCTTGAGCACGCTCCAAAAGCTGGGTCGCATAGAGATACTCCAGATCGAACGGCGGATCCTTGCGCATCACGATCGCATCAAAATCTGCCAGCGCCGCGAGTTCGACCTCACGACGATCGAACCAATGCACCGCCGGGGCGCCCCCACTCCAGCCGTCATAGCTCGCTGCATCATCGGCAGCTGTCACGGTCGAAGCGTCCCGCCGAAGTTCGACCCGTGTGGTCTGCGCCGCGAGGCGACACGACCGACCGTTGCGCCCGGTTAAGGCGGCAGAGCCCGATAAGGCGATTAAGTCTGACGTATCACAGACATAGAGGGCATGACCACTCTGATACGCCTGCACCAACATGGCGTAAGTCGAGTCCTTGTACGTTCGAAAGGACTCGAGCGGGTCGGCAACAAAGAGCAATCGCATGGGGGGCCCAGGAGTGATTCAGTGGGGTTGTCCGGTCGGATTGTCCGGTCCGGGTTGTCCAGGTGAGGTTTGTTCCAGTTCAACCGAAGCGGCCAGCAATGCGAGGCGAGCAATCACACCGTAAGCATAAAACCGGTTCGGCGCATCCTCGAGCGCCGCCGCATGGTCGGGACGGTTACAGGGCCCCGCGAACGGCAAGGGGACAAACCGCATGCCGGGGGCATTCAGGTTTTCATCCCGACCGCGCTCGGCATTGACGCGATAAAAGCCGCCAACCACACACCGGTCAATCATATAGACCACAGGCTCTGCGTTACCAGCCTCGATCGCCTCAACCGTCGGCACGCCTTCCTGCAGGATCACTTCCTGGACCGAGCGCCCCTCTTTGCCGACTGCCATCTTATTTCGGGTCCGTCGATTCAGGTTGAGCATGTCGGAGGGGTCCCGAACGCTCATCACCCCCATCCCATAAGTGCCCGCATCCGCTTTGACGATCACGAAGGGCTGCTCCTGAATTCCGTATTCACGGTACTTGGCACGCACCTTGGCCAATAACCACGCGACATTGTCCTGCAGGCAACCTTCGCCTTCACGGGCCTGAAAATCGACCTGCCCACAGGTTGCAAAATAGGGATCAATCAACCAGGCATCAATGCCAAGCATCTGAGCAAACTGCTGCGCCACCTCTGAATACGCGCTGAAATGATGCGACTTTCGGCGCACCGCCCAGCCGGCATGTAACGGGGGCAGGAGCACCTGATCCCTCAGGCCCTGCAGCATGGCGGGCAGCCCGGCAGACAAGTCGTTATTGACCAGAATCAGGTCCGGATCGAAGCCCTCAAGACCCAGCCGGTCATCGCGCCGGCGCAGCGGCTCGACCAGCAGTTGCTGCCCGTGCGCGGCATCGAGCAGGGTCGGCTCCGTCAGCTCCGGGTTCAGCGATCCGTAACGGACGGTCACACCCGCCTGGCGCAGGATCGTCCCAAGGCGGAGCACGTTCGCCAGATAAAACTGATTACGGGTATGGTTCTCCGGGATGAGCAACAGCTCGCTGGCCGCTGGACACGCCCGCTCGATAGCTGCCATCGCCGCTTGAACCGCCAACGGCAGGGCGTCGTCTGACAGGTTATTAAACCCGCCGGGATACAGATTGGTATCTACGGGGGCAAGTTTGAACCCGGCGTTGCGCAAATCGACCGAGCCGTAAAAGGGCGGGGTGTGTTCCTGCCACTGCAGCCGAAACCAACGCTCAATCTCGGCGCTCGCGTCCAGGAGGCGGCGCTCCAGGTCCTGCAGCGGTCCTTCAAGCGCGGTGATGAGATGCGGAACCATGGACATTGCCTCCAGAAAGCATTCGACCCCGGACGGTCAGCGAAACACGACCGTCCGGTGACCATTTAGCAGCACACGGTCCTCGAGGTGGTACTTCAGGGCGCGCGCTAAGACCGTCTTCTCAATATCGCGGCCATAACGCACAAGATCTTCGGGGGCATCGTCATGGTCGATCCGGACCACATCCTGTTCAATGATCGGCCCCTCGTCCAAGGCCTCGGTGACATAGTGGCTGGTCGCCCCGATCAGCTTGACACCCCGATCAAAGGCCTGGTGATAAGGCTTCGCTCCGGCAAAGCTGGGCAAAAAGCTATGGTGGATATTCAGAATCCGACCCGGATAACGCTGGCACAGCGCCGGTGGAAGAATCTGCATGAACCGCGCCAAAACGATGAGATCGGCCGAGGCTGCCTCCACCAGCGCCTCAATACGACTGAACGCCGCCGCCTTTTGGGCGAGCTCAAATGGGACGTGATGGAAGGGCAACCCGTACCACTCGACCGCTCGGCTCAAGTCCTCGTGGTTCGAGATCACGCAGGGGATATCGCAGTCGAGCTCCCCCGATCTCCAGCGGTACAGCAAATCCACCAGGCAATGGTCAATTCGACTCACCAGGACCACCAT
>RFPW01000123.1 GCA_009925965.1 Betaproteobacteria bacterium | reverse complement strand
ACTGGCGCCACGCGTACCGCCCGAGGTCTGGGCCACTGAATCGAGCCTCATTCCAACTCTTCCCGCCGTCAATCGACACCTCGACCGCTGCCACCCTGTGTAAGCCACCAAATGCAACGCCGTGAATCTGGACCAGCCCGGCTTTGACGGGAAGGCCATCCGTCCCCGGACCGTTGATCCAGGACTTCACGGTCATTTCCTGCACCGATGGCTGTGTGGGATCGCCCTTGCCACCTGGGGGTGAGATCCGATACCCGTGCGACATGATGCGGGCCTCGGACTCCTGGGCGGTGAATGCGAGACGTTTGATGTACTTGATGTTGTTGACGCCGGTATAGCCCGGAACGATCAGGCGCAACGGTCCGCCATGGGCCAGCGGGATCGGCACGCCGTTCATTTCCCAAGCGAGCATCGCATCCGTCATGGCCTGGGCTGGCACGGAGCGTTCGACAATGACACTTTTTGGATCGATTCCATCGGGTAGCCTCTCACCACCGGTGCCCGTCAGGAATGACATGCCAGCGCTCATACCGCCCAGCGCGTCTGCAACCCAGCGCACCGGAACGCCAGTCCAGACAACGCACCCCGCTGCCCCAACCTGCCAGGGCGTACCACTGGGCTTGCTCGGAAAATAACCCCGACCATTGCCCGAGCACTGAAGAACCATCGCTACGGTGTCTAGCCCGATCGACTTAAGTTCGCGCAGCGTGAGCGTACGCGGCCTGTTAACCCCTTCAATCGCGACTTCCCATGCATCCCGATCGGCAACGATGGCAGCGTCTGGCGCCGGCAGATTATTGCGAATGTAGAGTTGGTCAGCGGGGGTAATGAGACCCGATCCAAAAGCCTGACGCTTCGTTTCGATCGTCGTCGCACTATGCACGATCAGACTATTAGGATCTTTCCAACCCACATAAGCAGGCAGGGGTTTGGGGGCGACAGAGCTCGTCTGGGCCGTGGCATCCGTCCCGACCCCAGCCAGACCCGCTGCGGCCAAGGCACTAACGCTCCCCGCCAAAACCTGGCGACGTGGCAAAGACACCGGCGCGTTCACGACGCCGGTTTCAATTGACTGAAATTTCGTGGGTTGGTTCATCATCTCTCCTTGGTGAGACCCGTCGCCCAAGTATCTCACCGCCGAAACGCCAAGGAACAATATGATTTTCTATAGCAACTGGCGCTCTCTCGCGGCATACCGCGTTCGGGTAGCGCTTGCCCTGAAAAAAATACCGCACGAGCTGGTAACCATCGACATGCTGGGGGGCGAACATCACGGCGCCCAATTCAAGTCGGTTAACCCGCAAGGCGTCATCCCTGCGTTGCGTACTCCGGATGGACAGGTGCTGGTGCAGTCCCTAGCCATCCTGGAGTATCTCGAAGAGTGCGCCCCCACCCCCGCGCTACTGCCACCCGACCCAGCCGGACGGGCCCGCGTCAGGGGTTTGGCCCTGATCCACGCGGCAGATTCACATCCGTTGCTAGTGCCTAGAGTCCGGTCGCATCTGCAAAAGGACGCCGGCCTTGACGATGCCGCTGTGCAACGTTGGGTCGACCGTGCGCTCCATTCTGGCCTGGATGCCATCGAGAAACTCCTGGCGCATTCCCCCGAGACCGGTCAGTTTTGCCATGGCGACCACCCAACGATGGCTGACATCACGCTGATGTCACACCTGCTGGCGATGGGGTTCTTTCACTGCGACGCCTCGGCCTATCCAACCGCTAACCGCATTGCCCGGACTTGCGAAACGCTTGAGGCTTTCGCTAAGTCTCACCCATTGAAGCAACCGGGGGCACCAGCCCCGTAATTTGGGGCGCATCCGCCCAAACCGCACCGATGTGGTCAAGTTGCTTGCAAGGCTTCGTTCTGTGTTTTGGGCTGATCGTGCCGATCGGCGCACAGAATGCGTTCGTCCTCAGACAAGGGCTAAGGCGGGAGCATGTCACCAGCGTGGTGCTGTTTTGTGGCGCAGCCGACTCCGTATTGATCCTGGCCGGGGTGTATGGCATGGCCCAAGCCCTCGGGGATCGGCCATTGTTATCGCGCGCCCTCGCCCTAGCCGGCTCAGTTTTTCTGGCGTGGTACGGATGGAAGGCAATCCTTCGTATGCGCAATGCCGACAACCTTCGGGCCGCCCCGGGCGGCGATGTTCTGGGACGCGGCGCAGCAGTCGCTCAGGCGGCTGCATTCACACTACTCAATCCGCATGTGTACCTCGACACCGTCCTGCTAGTGGGCGGCGTTGGGGCTCAGCAACCCGTCAACTTGCAAGCATGGTTCGCTGCCGGCGCCTGCATTGCGAGCATCGTCTGGTTTAGCTTGTTAGGGTTCGGCGCTCGCTGGTTGGCGCCTTGGTTTGCAAAGCCGAAAGCCTGGCAAATACTCGATGGACTCATCGGGATCACGATGTGGACGGTGGCTGTGTTAATGGTCCGTCAAGCCTTGGTCGGCAATTGATTTTTTAGTTCGACGCGCGAAGGACCGGGCCTGCGGTGTGCTTCGGGATTGCCTCAATGCCAGGCTCAATCTACACATGCCCGATGCACCCCGAGGTGCGCCAGGACCACCTTGGCAGCTGCCCAAAATGCGGCATGGCGCTGGAGCCAGAACAGCCGACTCAAGACAACGATAACAACCCCGAGCTTCGTGATTTCTCACGACGATTTTGGTGGACGCTGCCGTTGACGTGCATCGTTTTCGTGCTGGCGATGTTCGGTCATCTTCTACATTTGATGGACATGGCCCTGCAGAGCTGGGTTGAAATGATCCTGGCAGCACCTGTCGTCTTGTGGGCCGGCTGGCCCTTCTTTGTTCGTGGCTGGCAGTCGGTCCTGAACCGCAGCCTGAACATGTGGACGCTCATCAGCCTGGGGACTGGCGCAGCGTTTGTTTATAGCGTGATCGCCACTGCCGGTCCTCAGGTATTCCCAGCATCATTTATTTCCATGGGACGCGTAGCGGTCTATTTCGAAGCGGCTGCAGTGATCATTTCGCTCACTTTGATGGGGCAACTGCTGGAACTGAAGGCCAGGTCTGAAACCTCGGCCGCGATGAAGTCTCTGCTTGGCCTGGCTCCCAAAGCGGCGCGCCGCATCAGCGCCGATGGCCGCGAGGAGGATGTACCACTAAGCGAAGTTCAGGTGGGGGACACCCTGCGGGTGCGGCCTGGCGAAAAGGTCCCCGTCGATGGAACCGTAACCGATGGCAACAGCGCCATCGATGAATCCATGATCACAGGAGAACCCCTACCCGTCAGCAAGCGGGTTGGCGACAAGGTGATCGGTGCGACGCTCAACACGACCGGCACGTTGGTCGTTCGCGCCGAGAAAGTGGGGGCTGAAACAGTGTTGTCCCAGATTGTGCAGATGGTTGCACAAGCTCAGCGCTCCAAGGCGCCGATGCAACGAATGGCTGATGTCGTGGCGGGTTACTTTGTCGCTGCGGTCTTGGCAATATCCGCTCTGACTTTCATCGTCTGGGGACTATTTGGACCTGAGCCAAGCTGGGTATTCGGATTGGTCAATGCGGTCGCGGTCCTGATCATCGCCTGCCCCTGCGCTTTGGGTCTGGCGACGCCAATGTCCATCATGGTGGCTACTGGTTTGGGCGCCACGCGAGGTGTGCTGTTTCGAAATGCCGCGGCGATCGAAAACCTGCGCAAGGTTGACACGCTCATCGTAGACAAGACGGGCACCCTCACAGAAGGGCACCCGATGTTTGATCGAGCGGTTCCAGCGTCTGGTTTTGAGGCCAATGAGGTTCTGCGTTTGGCCGCCAGCCTCGATCAAGGCAGTGAACACCCGCTCGCCAACGCCATTGTGCAAGCTGCTCGCGAGCGCGGATTAAAACTGGACAAGTCAGAAGACTTTGAATCTGCTTCGGGGATCGGGGTTCGTGCCCAAGTTGCAGGTCATCACCTTGCACTTGGTAACGGCGCTTTTATGCAGCAACTCGACGTTTCGATCTCACCAATGGTGTCGCAGGCAGAAGCCATGCGCAGTGAAGGGGCGAGTGTCATGTTTCTGGCGGTCGACGGAAAGCCGGCAGGATTGTTAGCGGTGTCTGACCCGATCAAGAAAAGTACGCCCGAAGCCTTGGCCACCTTGAAAGCGGCCGGCTTGCGCATTGTCATGGCCACGGGCGATGGACTGACAACCGCGAGAGCGGTTGGTGCCCGTCTGGGAATTGACGAAGTGCATGGCGAAGTCAAACCCGCTGACAAGTTGGCCCTCGTTCAGAATTTGCAAAAAGAAGGACGCATCGTGGCAATGGCCGGAGATGGCATCAACGATGCGCCGGCACTGGCCAAGGCCGATGTCGGAGTCGCCATGGGCACTGGGACAGACGTCGCAATGAACAGCGCCGAAATCACTTTGATCAAGGGTGATTTGCGTGCACTCGCGACTGCGCGCCTGCTGTCCGAAGCCACGGTGGCCAACATGAAGCAAAATCTGGCCTTCGCTCTACTCTATAACGCGCTAGCGATCCCAGTCGCAGCAGGAGTTCTATATCCGCTGAGTGGGTGGCTTCTGTCGCCCATGATTGCAGCGTTGACGATGAGTCTTAGCTCCGTCTCGGTCATTGGAAATGCCTTGCGCCTCAAACGCGCCAGACTGGCAGGCTGATCTCCTGAACTTGCCCCGTTCTGAGGCAAACTATGAGTCGAGCCTCAAAATTCGCGCCGATTCAACCCCCAGAAGTGAGCAAGTCAATGCCGAAGTTCAGCCTCAAAATCGGCGCGAGTCGAAATCAGGTAGCGCCCCGCTGGTCAAAGTTTGAAGAATCCTTACTTCGGACGATTCAAACTATTTTCGGTTTGCTTGCCTGCGTTGTCTTGCTCGGTAACAGTTCATCGGTCAGCGCACAGACACCCTGGCCCGCTGGCAAGCCGATTCGCTGGATTGTAGGTTTTGCCCCTGGAGGCGGCACCGATATCGTTGCCCGAGCGCTTGCGCCCGAGGTCGGACGGATTCTTGGGACCAGTATTGTGGTCGAAAATCGAGCAGGGGCTTCTGGCACGATTGCCGCAGATTTGGTGGCCAAGTCTGCCGCAGATGGGCAGACTTTTCTGGTCGGACATTCCAACTCGAATGCGATAGCGCCTTTTGTTCTTACAAAAGTCCCGTACGATGCGGCCCGCGATTTCAGCCCGGTCACCTACATCGGCTACGTACCAAATGTGCTCGTGATCAACCCGCAGGTGTCCGCGCGCAGCGTCGAAGAATTGATCGCTCTAACCCGACGCCAACCCAATTTTTATACGTATGCCTCTTCGGGTGTGGGTAGCACTCAGCATCTGGCGGGCGCGTTATTCAGTCGAATTACCGGTACGCAGATGACGCATGTCCCCTACAAGGGTAGTGGTCAGGCCATCACCGATTTGTTGGGCGGCCAAGTCAATCTTAACTTTGATACGATGCCGCCAATCATTGAGCATGTGCGCAATGGGAAGTTAATCGCTCTGGCAGTATCGACACCGCAACGGCTAGCTCAGTTACCCGGGGTTCCGACCTTTATTGAAAAAGGTATTGTTGGTTTTGACGTAACCAACTGGTACGCGATCATGGGGCCCAAAGGTTTACCGCGCGAAATCGTCTTACAGATGGATGCTGCGCTCCAAAAGGTCATGCAGGACCCCTCAATTCGCCCAAAACTAGAGTCCCAAGGCGTTCAATTTGGCGGTGCACGCACGCCAGACGAGTTCGACGCGTTCATCAGAGCAGAATTGACGAAATACTCACGAATGGTTAAGGACCTGGACGTACGGGCCGACTAACAGCGCAGCGACGGCTGTAGTCTCGAGTGGCGGGCCGTTGAGTTCGATTTCAGCACCTTGTTCCGCATCAAACCAAATGGAGACCCAAATGAAGCAGAAAAGCAAAGAAGAATACGTACAGATTGACGAAGTCCATTGGCAGGCTTTTCCCACAGCATTTTCGGCCGGAGGGATCCAATGGAAACTCCTGCATGTTTCGCCAGAAAATAGTTCCTGGACCGCCATCTTCGACTGCCCCGCAGGATCATCCTTCGCCCCACACATCCATGCGGGCCCTGGCGAATACTTTCTGACCAAAGGAAAAATGGACGTGCGTGGCGGTAAAGCCGAGGGCGGCGACACCGCGATCGCTCCAGGCTATGGTTATGAATCGTCGGGTGCCCGTCATGACAAGACCCACTTCCCGATCGACAGTGAGTTCTACATGACCTTCCTGGGACCGCTAACCTTTATCCATCCCGACGGCAGCCCGATTGCCGTCATTGGCTGGGAAGAAGCGCAAGGAGCCTGGGCCGCTTAGACGTGTTACAACGCCCCGTTGCAATCGAGGCTCTTCAAGGACTGTCGAAAGCGACCAGCGAGCTTGCAGACCAGGGGATCCAGACTTGATCCGGAACCCCCAATTTGCAAGCTGCTTACTTGAGCAGAAACGCGGATGCAACCGCTGCCATCGCTTCATAGCCGGCATCGTTAGGGTGCAAGCGATCGCCTGAGTCGTACTTCGCAAGCATGATCGTCGGATTGGCCGGATCTCGGATTGCTGCGTCGAAATCGATAAACCCATCAATTATATGAGGTAAAGTATTATCAATTATAATGTTTAATGCTAATTTTTCGTCTGATGTAGTATTTTGTT
>RFPW01000122.1 GCA_009925965.1 Betaproteobacteria bacterium | reverse complement strand
CGCCACCCTGCGCCGAATCACCCGAGTTCGCGCCATCTCCCGCGAGCGCCCGACCGACCTCAAGCAACGCCGAACCCTCGGGCGCCAGACCCGATCGGTGCTGATCCGTATCAATTTCCAGCCACACCTCAAAGACCTGGCGGTGGGTCCGGCCAAATTCAGCAATGGCGCGCGCGGCCTCGACGTTATCCACGATCAGTTTCAGCGCGCATCCCCGCGCCACCAGCGCCGCAGCCTGGTGGAGCTTTGCCGGCACCATGCCGACCGCGTAGAGAATATCGTCGATGCCCTCGGCAAAAAACTGCTCTGCCTCCTTGAGCGTTGACACGGTGATGCCGCAAGCACCCGCCGCGATCTGCTCGCGCACAATCGGTACGCATTTGGTGGTTTTCACATGCGGCCGAAAGCGCACGCCGAGCGCCTCCATACGTGCTTGCATCCGGGCGATGTTACGGTTCATCTGCGCATGATCGATCAGCGCAGCCGGGGTGTGAATCAGCTCGAAGCCCATTCGCGGACCACCTGTTCAAGAATATCCAGAGGCACTGCGCCCTGCGAAAGAACGACGCGATGAAAATCCTTGAGATTAAATCGATCGCCAAGCTTGGATTGGGCGTATGCGCGCAGTTCAAGAATCTTCATCATCCCGACCTTGTAGGCCAGCGCCTGACCCGGTATCACGAGATAGCGCTCGATTTCGACCGTGACCTCGTTCTCGGCCATCCCGGTTTGCTGCACCATGTAATCGATCGCCTGCTCGCGACTCCAGCGCTTGGCGTGCATACCCGTATCCACCACAAGCCGCACGGCGCGGAACATTTCGGCTTGCAATCGCCCAAGATCATTCAGCGGGTCTTTTTGGAGGCCCATTTCCCAGGCCAATCGCTCGGCGTAGAGCGCCCACCCTTCAACATAGGCCGTGAAGCCGCTGGCGCGACGGAAAAATGGCAGGTCCTCCATCTTCATTTGCAGGGCGATCTGAAAATGGTGGCCTGGAATCGCCTCGTGGTAGGCCAGGCTGCGCATCGTGAACTTCGGCGTGCCCTCAATTTTGTACAAATTTGCGAAGAACACCCCCGGCCGATCGCCATCCAGCGACGGCGGCTGGTAGTAACCGCCCGGCGCGGTTTTTTCGGAAAAAGAGGGGACCTGGCGCACCGTGACCCCGAGCTTGGGCCGCAGATCAAACACCTGCTGGGACGCCGCATCCGCCTCATCCAGGATGGCCTGATAGTCCTTCAGAATCGTCTCGCGGCCCGCAGGGGTATCGGGATACAACTGATCCGAGCGTCCCGCCAGGGTGTTGATCTTGGCCGCACGCGTTGCCCCCGGGACCTGTTGCTGAGCCAGGATGGCGTCCATTTCACGCCCAATGCGCTCGACCTCGCGCAAGCCCTCTTGATGCAGCGCGTCGGCTGTGGCCCGGGTCGTCGTGTGGCGCGCGATCAAATACTCGTAATATGCGCTGCCCTCGGGCAGGCGCCACGCGCCATCGTTATTTAAGGGCTTGCGCCCGAGCGCCTCGAGGTGCTGCAACAGTTGCTGATACGGCGGGTAGACATCGCGTTCGATCACCACCACGGCCTCGGCCATCAGGGTTTGTTGGGCCTGTGAGCTGATTTTGCCGTCTGGCAATGAAGCCAGTTTGCTCTCGAGCGCTTTGGCCAACGGGTGTTGCGCGGGCGCGGGCGCAATGAAATCCCGAATCTGCAAAATCGTCTTTTCAACTGCGAACTTCGGCGGCAGCAAGCCTTTGGTTTCGCGAACTTTCAGCCCTTCAAGCACCTGATTAAAAGCCTGTGGAAAACCCCGCATGCGGGCAATGTAATCGCGCGCCCCAGTCTCATTCGCCACTGCGTGAATATTGATCAGAAAGTCCGGCAGTTGCGACTGAATGCCGAATAGCGGATTCACCGGGTAACCATACCAACGCCAGCGCTCGTCCTCGGCTTGTTGTCTGAACTGAAATTCCGCAATCCGCCAAGACGTCCGATCCTGCCCAGTGAGGTCATCGTGTGGATAGCGTTTGAAAATCACCGCGTTCTTGCGGGCAATTTCGAACTGACGATCCTCCTGCGCGATTGAAAAATCATCGAGCCGGTCCGAGTACCAGGCAAGGCCCGTGGTGTCGAGCAACTGCAGGCTCGAGAGCGTCATCGGCGATTCGAGCAGTTGCTGCACAAAAATCCGGTCGTAGAACCACGAAAGCTTGAGTGGCTCAAACCACCAGGTATGAGCGAACAAAAGCCCTGCCGAAATTGGCAGGGCCAGCAGCGCTGAGATCACAATCTTCCGAATCGGTCGGGCCAAGTGGTTAAGCCCCTGATTTGTCCAGTGATCAATCCAGTGCGAGCTTTTGGCGCGCCACGACGTCCTGATACACGGTCAATTCGGCCTTGATCTGCGCCGCGAATTCTTCAGGTTTGTTGGCAATAATGATCGAGCCCGTGTCCTCGATCCGCTTGCGGGTCGCAGGATCCTGTAAGGTCTTGACCACCGCGCTGTGGACCTTTTCAACCACCTCGGCAGACAGACCCTTAGGGCCGTAAATACCGTAGTACGCCATCCGGTTTACCGGGTCCAGGCCGATCTCCTTAAAGGTCGGCACATTGGGCAACACCGAAAGTCGGCTCGGCGCTGCGACGACAATCGGAATCAAGCGACCGTCCTTGATGAAGGGCAAGGCCGAGGGCAAGTTGTCGAAAATAACCGGGACCTGACCGGCCACGGTGTCATTGAGTGCTGGACCGGCGCCACGGTAGGGAATGTGCAAAACGAAGGTTCCGGACAGGCTCTTGAAGAGCTCCATCTGCAAGTGCCCGATTCCGCCAGTGCCCGAGCTGGCATAACTGTAACGACCCGGCGCCTTTTTGAGCGCTGCGACAAACTCGGCGTAATTGCGGGCCGGGAAACTCGGATGCACGGCGATGACATTGGGAGTGGCCGCAATGTTGGTGATCGGCGTGAAATCCGTCAGGACGTTATAGGGAATCTTTGGATTGATCGCCGGATTGGCCGCCGTGGTCGAGACCGTCGCCACCCCGAGAGAATAGCCATCCGGCGTTGTTTTTGCAGTCTCATTCGCGCCCACCACGCCCCCACCGCCGGCCTTATTCTCGACAACCATCGGCTGCCCAAAATGTGGCGAGATACCCTGCGACACCACGCGGGCAATGATGTCGGTGGTCCCACCCGGCGCAAAGGGTACAACCAGCTTGACGGGCCGGCTTGGGTAGGACTGCGCGCCTGCAAGACCCGCTGCAAGGCTCAGGGCCAGTCCCATCACAAATCGGCCTGCGGTCGACGACAAGCTGAACGATGTCAGGCCAAACTTCGGATTTGATTTTGCAATCATGGGTCGTGTTCTCCAGATCCCCGCGACTTAGGGGAATTTCAATACCAGCGGTTGAATCGAATCGCCACTGTACAACCAAGCGCCCGCCCATCGGCCCAAGGTGCTCGGCCAACCCCATTCGGGTTTTCCTTAAATCGACCCTTCAGAGACCATCGCGGTCTTGGGGCGTGCGAAGATACAACAGCGCGCTCAAACGCTGTCCATTTTCATCTCAATCTGTTGTCGCGAATTGCGGTACCGATTGTTCATTCTTGGAGTCGTCCTTGATTCTTCGCAACTTAGCGCTGGCGTGCACGCTTGCCGTTTCTGCGCTCACCGCCACACTTGCTTCAAACGCCCAGGCCACGGACTATCCCAACAAAGACCGGCCGATCATTTTCGTCGTGCCCTTTGCAGCGGGCGGGCCGACTGACCGCGTGGCCCGAGATTTGGCCGAAGCGATGCGCAAAACCCTCGGCGCGCCGATCGCCGTCGAAAACGCCGCAGGCGGTCCAGGCGGATTGATCGGGGCCACCAAAGTTGCTCGGGCCAACCCGGACGGCCACACCTTGCTTGTCCATCACATTGCGATGAGCATCTTCCCGTCGCTGGTGAAAAACCTGCCGTTCAAAGTCGAGAGCGATTTCGAATACCTCGGGATGATCAACGAAGTGCCCATGACCCTCGTCGGCAAACCAGAATTGCCGGCGAACAACTACAAGGAGCTGGTGGCCTGGGCCAACGCCAACAAGGGCAAGATCAATCTGGCCAACGCAGGGCTTGCATCGGCTTCACATCTGTGTGGCATGTTGTGGCAACAGGCGATCCAGGTCGACATGACGACCGTGCCCTACAAAGGCACCGCCCCGGCCATGACCGACCTGATCGGCAATCAGGTTGACCTGATGTGTGACCAAACCACGAGCACCTCGGCGCAAATTGAGGGCAAGCGGATCAAGGTCTACGGAGTCACGACCAGTAAGCGCATCGAAACGCCGGTCCTGAAGGGCGTTCCGACACTCGAAGAGTCTGGGCAGAAGGGCTTTCAGGTGGCAATCTGGCACGGCCTCTATGGCCCCAAAGGCTTGCCGGCCGACATTCAGGCGAAAATTAACGCCGCTTTGGTCACGGCCCTCAAGGATCCAGAGTTTCTGAAAAAACAAGAGGGCCTGGGTGCGATTGTGGTGAACGACCGGCGCGTTGAGCAGGGTGAGCACAAAAAGTATGTCACCAGCGAGATCGCCAAATGGGGTCCCGTGATCAAATCAGCCGGCGTTTATGCCGACTGATCCAAGGTTGAAACGGCGGACTCTGAACCGAACTTAAATCCCCGCAGCCGCTCGCAATGCAGCGGCTTTGTCGGTGCGCTCCCAGGTGAATTCGGGCTCTTCGCGGCCGAAATGACCATACGCCGCCGTCTTGGTGTAGATCGGCCGCAGCAGATCGAGCATGCGCACGATTCCCTTGGGGCGCAGGTCAAAGTGCTCCTGCACCAGCCGGGCCAACTGGTCGTCCGGGATTCGACCCGTACCAAAGGTCGTCACCATCACCGAGGTCGGCCGGGCAACCCCGATCGCGTAGCTCACTTGAACCTGGCACCGGGCGGCCAGGCCGGCCGCCACCACGTTCTTTGCAACATAACGACCTGCATAAGCGGCTGAACGGTCCACCTTGCTCGGATCCTTGCCCGAAAACGCACCACCGCCGTGCGGCGACGAACCGCCATAGGTGTCGACAATGATTTTGCGGCCGGTCAGACCACAATCGCCATGCGGACCGCCAATCACAAACCGTCCGGTGGGATTGACCAAATAACGGATGTCACCCTTCACCAGATCGCGCGGCAAGACGGGCTTGATCACTTCTTCGATTACGGCTTCCCGCAGGGTCTCGAGCGCGATATCGGGCGCATGCTGGGTCGACAGCACAATGGTGTCGATCGCAACCGGCCGCCCATCGACGTAGCGCAGCGTGACCTGGCTCTTGGCATCGGGACGCAACCAGGGCAGCCGGCCATCGCGGCGTAGATCGGCCTGACGCTCGACCAGCCGATGGGCGAGGTGGATCGGCGCCGGCATGAGTTCGGGTGTCTCGTCGCAGGCGTAACCGAACATCAGGCCCTGATCGCCAGCACCCTGGTCGAGATCATCGTCATGCGCCTTATCCACCCCACGTGCGATGTCGGGGCTTTGTTTGTCGTATGCAACCAACACTGCACAGCCGCGATAGTCGATTCCATACTCGGTATTGTCGTAACCAATGCGGCGGATCGTGTCCCGAGCCACATCGATGTAATCGATTTGGGCATGCGTCGTGATCTCACCCGCCAACACGACCAAGCCGGTATTGCACAAGGTCTCGGCGGCTACGCGCGCAAAAGGATCCTCGGCCAGAATCGCATCCAGAATCGCATCGGAGATCTGGTCGGCGACCTTGTCCGGGTGCCCCTCGGAGACGGATTCCGAGGTAAAAAGGTAGTCATTACTCATAAGTTTCGCTTCCAAAGTGGGGAAACAGGGCCTGGCAGTCGGCCGGCCCTCCCCAGGAGCGGTCGACGCTTTAGCGGAATTTTTTGGCCGCCCCGCAAGTTGTCTTTTAAGTCGGCGGCGAATCCAATATAGCATCTCGTGAATTGCACCCTTTCGACTCACCGTTGCGCGTCCTCGTTCAAACCGTTGCTTGGCTTCTGTCGCGTCTGCCGTTGCGCGCGCTCCACGCCTTAGGAGCCTGCGCGGGGCTGCTGGTCTATGCCTTATCGCCGGGTTACCGGGCAAAACTGGACCAGACCCTCAGGGTCGCTGGGCTGAGTAGCGGTCCAATGCGCCGAAGGGCGGCGGCCGAGGCGGGCCGCTTCGCCCTCGAACTCCCCTGGGTCTGGTTGCGCCCCCTCGATGAAGTCCTGTCGCGGATCGGACCGATTGACTGGTCCCCCCTCAACCGGGTGGCCGCCCAGGGCAAAGGGGTCTTGCTGCTGACGCCCCATCTTGGTTGCTTTGAAGTCGCCGCGCGTTGCCGCGCCAAACTGGCCCCGATTACGGTGCTCTACAAACCGCCCCGGCAACCCGCCTTTCGCGCGCTCGTCGAGGGGGCCAGGGCGATTCCCGGCTTAAGCGCGGCCCCCGCGAATTTGGCCGGCGTGCGAACGCTCCTGCGCGCGCTGCGCCGTGGCGAAATCGTGGGCTTGCTGCCAGATCAGGTCCCCGATGCCGGCGAGGGCGAATGGGTCCCGTTTTTTGGGCAGCCCGCCTACACCATGACCCTGCCGGGACGACTCGCGCAAACCACTGGCGCGGGCGTGTGTCTGTTAGTGGCCGAGCGCCTGGGTCAGGGGCGCGGA
>RFPW01000121.1 GCA_009925965.1 Betaproteobacteria bacterium | reverse complement strand
GCCCCCTCCCACTGGGTGAGCACCGCCGTAGCGATCGCTTCGACGCGTGCGACTCGATCGCGTTGCGAGCCGAGTTTGGCGTGATAGACCACGCGCTCAAGACCCTCGAGCCGCGATTCGAGCGATTGCTTGAGATCTTGTTCGTAAAAGAAGCGCGCATCATCGAGACGCGGCCGCACGACGCGTTCGTTGCCGTCAATGATCGCCGAGGGGTTGTCGATGTCCATGTTGGACACGATCAGGAACTGCGCCCGCAAATGACCCTGATCATCGAATAAAGGGAAGTACTTCTGATTCGTTCTCATGGTCAGAATCAGACACTCTTGAGGAACCTTCAGGAATACCGAGTCAAACTGCCCGACATAGACTCTTGGCCACTCGACCAGTGCAGTGACTTCGTCAAGCAATGCTTCAGTTGTTGGGTCCGCAGTCGATGAGGGTTCGGACGATAGAGCTTCCAAGGACAAATGGGCACCCAGCGCCCGAGCCTGTTCCTCAAGCAGTGCCTTGATTCGAGCCCGCCGATCGGCGAATGAGGCCAAAACACGACCCTCAAGGGCAAGGCGGCGTTCGTAGTCGTTCGCATGCGCAATGCTTAGATCCCTCGCGCCCTGGAAACGATGACCATGCGTCACGCGCCCGGCCTCAAGACCAAGTACCTTGGCCGACACGATCGTGTCCCCGTGCAGCACGATCAGTCCATGCGCAGGGCGCACGAACGATACCGAGGTGCCATCGTCAAGCTGGTAGGTCATGAGTTTGGGGATCGGCAGGCGCGCGAGCGTTTGCTCAAGGATCTCCTGGATGGCCTGCGTCAACAGCGTGCCCTCGACCTTGTGACGCCACAAAAAAACCGCCTGCTTGCCGTCCGAGCCTTGCGTCAGTTCGTCTAAATGAGCGCCTTGGCGCTCCGCCCACTTGATCAACGCCTGGGTGGGTTGCCCCGCGCTATCGAGGCCAACTTTGACAGAGGGCCCCTTGACCTCGACCATTCGGTCTTCGCCCTGAGTGCGGACTCCCAAGACTCGAACCGCGAGGCGTCGTGGGGTTGAAAACACCACCACCTCGGCCTCGGCCTCGGCCTTGGCCTCGGGTTCTGCCGGTGGTTCTGCCGGTGGTTCCGACGTCACCAATCCGCAGGACTTCAGCCCTTCTGCAATCCCGTAGCCAAAGGCTTCTCCCAGTGCGCGCAGGGCCCGCGGCGGGAGTTCTTCTGTAAAGAGTTCGACAAGTAGGGGGGACGTTGTATGTGTGGCCGCGTGCATCATGGTTGTCCGATCATCGTTGTCCAAGCATTGGAAAGCCAAGCCGTTCGCGTGACTCGTAATAGGCTTGAGCAATGGCGCGCGATAGCGCTCGGACGCGACCGATATAGCCTGCGCGCTCGGTCACCGAAATGGCGCCACGCGCGTCGAGCAGGTTAAAAGTGTGACTACATTTCATGACCATCTCGTATGCGGGGAGTGCCAGTGCCGCATCGATCAGATGACGCGCCTGGGTTTCGTACTCATCAAAATGACGAAATAGCATCGCTGCATCAGATTGTTCAAAGTTGTAGGTCGACTGTTCGACTTCGTTCTGGTGAAACACGTCGCGGTAGGTCACTGTGCCGGCTGGGCCGTGGGTCCAGACCAGGTCATAGACGCTTTGAACCCCCTGCAAGTACATCGCAAGGCGTTCGAGCCCGTAGGTGATTTCGCCCGTGATCGGTTCGCAGCGCAGTGAACCCACTTCCTGAAAATAGGTGAACTGGGTGACTTCCATGCCGTTCAGCCAAACCTCCCAGCCGAGGCCCCAGGCGCCCAAGGTCGGGGACTCCCAGTCGTCCTCGACAAAGCGGACATCATTGGCCTGCAGATCAATCCCCAACACCTCGAGCGATCCGAGATAGCGCTGCAAGATATCGGACGGCGAGGGTTTTAAAACGACCTGAAATTGATAATAGTGCTGCAGGCGATTGGGGTTATTACCATAGCGTCCGTCACGCGGCCGGCGCGATGGCTGGACATAGGCAGCCCGCCAAGGCTCGGGGCCAATGGACCGCAGAAAGGTCGCAGTGTGAAAGGTCCCCGCGCCGACTTCCATGTCATACGGCTGAAGCAGCGCGCATCCATGTTGATCCCAATAATTTTGCAGGCGAAGGATGGTCTGCTGAAAGGTCGGGGCCTCGCCAGAGAGGACGCGTTCGGGGAGGGAACTTGATTCGGAAGACATGAAAAGAGGGCTCTCGCGGAAATTGTGCGTTTGGGCGATTCTAAAGCCCCGTACCTGGGCGCCGGATTGAAGGCCTGTTTGCCAGAAGGCTGAACCCCACGATGCTGATACAGATCAGCAAGATGGCTAGATTGCCGAGTCGCACATAGGGCGTCACCCCGACAGTTCCCTGAGTCTGGATGTCGAGTACGCCCTCAACCTGGATCGGCAACTCGGCCAACACCCGGGCCCGATGGTCAATCGCAGCGGTGACGCCCGTGTTGGTTGCGCGCAGCATGGGTCGCCCCAGTTCGAGGGTTCTCATTCGCGAAATTTGCAGGTGCTGAGGCAGGGCGTGCGAGCCGCCAAACCAGGCGATGTTGCTCACATTGATCAGAACCGTTGCCCCCTGCTTGATCCGACCAGTTAGTTCTTCGCCAAACAGATCTTCGTAACAGACATTGAATGCAACCCGCTGATCAGCAACTTGTTGCGGGTCGGGGTCTTCGGGGCCTCGCGCAAAATCACCCATGGGCATGACCATCAAATCAACGAACCATCGGAACCCGGAGGGGATGAATTCGCCGAACGGCACCAGATGTCGCTTGTCATAACGACCCGCAAAGCGCGACGTCTCGGCCGACTTGGGACCAATCAACACCACGCTGTTGGTCACGCCATCTTCAAGCGAAAGTAGTGCGACCCGCCACGGGTCGGCGACGGGTAACGGAATCCCCAGCGCCACCCAGCGATGTTGGGCCTTCGCAAGCGCTAAGAGGTGTTCGCGTTCTTCTCGGGGCGCCTCCAGCCAGGCGACCACCCAGGCCGTCTCGGGCATCACGGTGAGGGTGGCGTCACCGGCCTCGGTCAGTTCGCGGTAGCGTTCGATGGCCTTGAGCGCACGTTCAGGATCGAACTTCATGTCTTGCGAGACATTGCCCTGGAGAAGGCGCACGGAGAGTGGGTTTCCGTGTGGTTGAACCCACTCAATGTGGCGCAGGACCGCGCCCGAGCCCAGGGTGAGTACTGCTATGACAAACGGCAGAGCGGGCAGAGCGGTCTGCTTCCAGGCGCTCTGGTCCGGGCTGATTGGCTTCAAGCCACGCTGCTTCTGGCGGACTTGCGATCCGATTGACTGGGCGAGGGCTGCGATGCAGGCCGAAACCAATGCCCCCGCCGCGGTGACGCCATAGACGCCGAGAACTGGAGCCCATCCGGCGAGTGGCGAATCAACATGCGCATAGCCCGATGCCAGCCACGGAAATCCGCTGAACGCATAACCACGCCCAAGTTCGAATAATGTCCAGCAGGCTGCAAATCGGAAGGGTGCGAGCGCGTCATCACTTGCGTCGGCCACACCGCGGCGGCCATCGCTGTATCCGCGGGATGGTTTGAGCGCAGCGGTGAGCGCCCCAGCTAGAGCGGGCGCCACGCTTAACCCCAATGCCAACAAGCCTGTGGCCAGCGCAGCGAGCGCCACCGAAAGCTCTGCGTACACATGCAGGCTGATAAAGATCCAGCCAACGCCGGCGGCGAATGAGCCAAAGCCGAATGCGAGCCCGCGCCAAAACGCATGACGTCGATCGATCGCTGTGGTTACTCTTGCGGCCAGCCAGGCCAGTGCGAGCAGTTGAACCAACGCTGGCAGCCATGCCGGAGCCGGACTCGGCCAGGGCGTAAAGCTGGCCGCGTGAATAACCCCAACGCAACCGTCCAGCCAAAGTCGCGCACCGGCCCCAGAGGGCCAGACCTTAGCGACCGTTGCTGGCTGTTGGGTTTGAGCTGACGGGTCGTCCAAGCGCTTCCTGAGCTGCCTCGGTTGCTGAGGGCTCCTCAGGCAGCAATTCAACCATCAAGAGTTGGACCTGCCGCGCGTTGGCCCTCAGGACTTCGCAAACCAGGCGACCGAGGCGGAGCGTTTCTCCCCGTAACGGCACCCGCCCGAGCTCATGCACGACCAACCCGCCTAGCGTGTCGAACTCTTCTTCATCGAGCTTCGTACCCAGAGCGGCGTTGACTTTGTCGATCTCCGTTGCGGCATGTACTCGCCAACGCGGTCCGCGCTGACCCGGACCGATTGAGGCGATGTCCTCGATCGTCGACACTTCATCAAATTCGTCTTCAATTTCGCCCACGATCTGCTCGAGCACATCTTCGATGGTCACCATGCCGGAGACGCCACCGTACTCATCGACAACCACTGCAAGGTGGTAGCGATTGAGTCGAAACTCCCGCAGGAGCACATCGACCCGCTTACTTTCCGGAATGAACATCGCGGGGCGTAAGAGCGCACGAAGGTCGCTCTGATCACCTGAACCCAAACGTAAGAGATCTTTCGCGTGGAGGATGCCGCAAATGTTGTCGCGATCCCCATCAGTAGCTGGCAGACGGGAATGCCCTGATTGGATGACCGCAGCGACCACCCGATCGGGAGAATCCCGGAGGTCGACCATGTCAATTTGGGGACGCGGGACCATGATGTCGCGTGCGGTGAGTTGGGGGACGCGCATGACGCCCTCAATCATCGCAAGCGCGTCGTCTCCCAGAAGCTCCCGAGTATGGGCTTCCCGAAGAACCTGCAACAGGTCATCACGATCTTCTGGTGCGCTGGAGATCAGCGCTGACAGGCGAGCGAGCAGCGATCGAGGTCGACTGGCTGCGCCCGACGAGGGCTCTGCCATCGACGGGATCTGAAGTTTAGGGACTTCTAGGGTACTACGAGTTGGCCCCGAGCTTGCGGTAGGGGTCGGAAATTCCGAAACGCGCGAGCAATTGCGTCTCAACGGCCTCCATATTCTGGGCTTGTTCTTCTTCGTCGTGTTCCCAGCCTTGGGCATGCAGGGTGCCGTGTATCACCAGATGAGCTAGGTGATGATTGAGTGATTTGTTTTGCTCGGCCGCCTCGGCCGCAACGACCGTCATACAGATCAGGATGTCAGCCTGGGCGGGCGGGGTATCCTCATGAACGTTCTCGTGAACAGGATCAGTTGGATACGCAAACGTCAGTACGTTGGTCGCGTGATCCTGATCTCGATACTCGCGGTTGAGTGCCCGACCCTCGGCTTCGCTGACGAAGCGCAGCGTCAATGCGGCGTCTCGCTCCAGCGCTGCTTGAGCCCATCGGCGTAACTGAGGCCGCCCGACCGGCAATGCTTCGACGCCGTCGCCTAACTGGATCTGCATGGATAAGTGCGGCCGCAAGCGGCTACCGCTGTCAGGCAGGCGAGGGGGGGAGGGAGGGGGCATGGCGGGCATCTGAAATTGACGGGCTATGCGCCCCGTTTTGTTCGGCGCGTTCGTAAGCGTCTACGATCCGTGCGACCAGCGGATGGCGAACCACATCCGCGCTTGAGAATAGCGTCATCGCAATCCCTCGGATGCCGTCGAGTACTCGTGCTGCGTCGGCCAACCCCGAACGGGCCCCGCGCGGCAAATCGACCTGCGTGCTGTCGCCTGTAACGACTGCCCGCGAACCAAAGCCGATGCGGGTCAAGAACATTTTCATTTGTTCTGGAGTCGTATTCTGAGCTTCGTCGAGGATGATGAATGCGTGATTGAGCGTGCGGCCGCGCATGTAGGCGAGGGGTGCGATCTCGATCGCCTGCTTCTCAAAGAACCGTGAGACCCGCTCAAACCCCATCAGGTCATAAAGCGCGTCATAGAGCGGGCGAAGGTACGGATCGACCTTTTGCGCAAGATCACCCGGCAGAAACCCGAGCCGCTCGCCTGCCTCAACCGCAGGCCGCGTCAGAACGATGCGTTTGACCGCATCCCGCTCGAGTGCGTCGACTGCACAAGCCACGGCAAGGTAGGTTTTTCCGGTGCCGGCCGGGCCGATCCCGAATGTAATGTCATGGCTCAGGATCTGGCGCAGATACTCGCGTTGGCGGGGCGTGCGGCCCTGCAGATCGGCACGCTTAGTCTGAAGTTGCGGCGACGTATCCGTATCGCTGGCGCGCAAACTGATCAGGCCAAGTTGAACGTCTTCAAGCGATAGTGGTTCGTGCGCGATTGACAGAAAGTGATGCAGCGCAGCCGCCGCCGCGGCCTGAGCGGCTTGAACGGCATGAGCTGCCTGCCCAGACTGCGCAGTCTGCTGCGCGACTTGCGGCCCGGACTGCTGGGTCGAACCAGATCGTGTCTCGCCTACGATCGTAAAGACCGCGTTACGTCGGGTGATCCGCACATCAAATGCGGTCTCAATCTGGCGCAGATTCTGATCCAGAGGACCTAAGAGATTTGCCAGTCGGTGATGCTCATCATTGAGCAGAATTTCAAGCGGTCGGGTGCGCGCCATGACGGTCTGTTGGGGCCTGTCGAGGTCGTCAGACCAGTTCGCCGCGCAAGGAATGCGGCAGAGCGCTGACGATTTTCAGATCCATCAGCTGGCCAATGAGCTCGGTAGTGGTCGCCCCCTCGGGCAGGGCGAAGTTGACCATTCGGTTATTGCTCGTGCGTCCGCAGAGTTCGTTTGGATCTTTGCGTGAGGGTCCTTC
>RFPW01000013.1 GCA_009925965.1 Betaproteobacteria bacterium | reverse complement strand
ACGGCCACCAACCCGCTGATCTTGGTCACTTCCTGGGCGCTCATGACATTGAATCCAAACCAGCCGATCGTCAGGATCCAGGAGCCGAGCGCCAGAAACGGAATGCTTGAGGGGGGATGGGCCGCGATTCTGCCGTCGCGGCTGTAACGCCCGCGCCGGGCGCCGAGCATCAATACCGCTACGAGGCCGATCCAGCCGCCCACCGCATGGACAACAACGCTCCCGGCAAAGTCATGGAAATTCTCCCCGAACCAGGCCTTGAACTGATCCTGAATGCCATAATTATTATTCCAGGCGATCCCTTCAAAAAAAGGATAAACCAGCGCCACAAGTGCGCCCGTTGCGATTAACTGAGGCCCCATCCGGGCGCGCTCAGCGATGCCCCCCGAGATAATGGCCGGGATGGCGGCCGCGAAGGTGAGGAGAAAAAAGAATCGGACGAGTTCGACCCCGTTGTTCTCCATCAGAAGATCGGCAGACACCAGGAACGATTTCCCGTAAGCCAATGAATAACCGACCAGGAAATAGGCAAGCGTCGAAATCGCAAAATCGACGAGAATCTTGACGAGGGCGTTAACCTGGTTTTTGCTGCGAACGGTGCCGAGTTCGAGAAAGGCAAATCCCGAATGCATCGCGAGCACCATAATGGCGCCCAGCAACAGAAAGAGGGCGTCTTGGCTTGTTTTCGAGAACCCCATAAATGCTCCAACTTAGTGCGTATTTTAAAAAACGGGCAGTTGAAGCAGGTTTTGTGCCCTCAAATGGGGATTTCCCGGGGCCCGTAAATTCACCATGAGACGAATACCGTGAACCTTAAACGACACGAACGAATGCACCAATATGGCGCTTCCGGTCTCGATTTGGTGCGCCGCGGCTTTGCCGGCTTGGCTTTCGGGGTTTTTGTCATGACCAGTTTGACCACGGCCTTTGCCGCTGGCGAACTTCCGACCGCGCTGGCGCCGACCGGTGTTTTGCGCGTTGTGATTAATCTGGGTAATCCAATCCTTGCTCGCAAGGACCCCCAGAGCGGTGACCCGGTCGGTGTCTCGGTCGATTTGGCGAGCGAACTTGCCAAGCGGCTTAAGACTCCGCTCACGCTGGTCCCAGTGAATTCCGCGGGCCATGCAGTTGATCTCGTAACACGTGAAGTGGCCGACGTCGGATTCTTTGCAATCGACCCTGTACGAGGTCAGGGCATCGCCTTCACTCCAGCGTACGTTCAGATTGAAGGCAGCTATCTTGTACGAGACGGTTCGCCGATCAAGACCAATGAGGAGGTCGACCGGCTGGGTCACCGAATCGCGGTGGGTAAGGGCAGTGCTTATGACCTGTTTTTGACTCGAGAGATCAAGCAGGCGCAGTTGGTCAGGGCGGATACCTCCCCCGAGGTTGTTCGATATTTTTTAGAAAACAACGTCGAGGTCGCTGCAGGCGTGAAGCAGCAACTTGAGTCCGATGCGCGCTCAGTACCTGGCCTGCGCTTGCTGGGTGGGCGATTCATGGTCATCGATCAGGCAATGGGAGCGCCCAAGTCGCGGTCTGAAGCAGCACATTTACAGCTCCGCGAGTTTGTTACTGAGATGAAATCGAGCGGATTCGTAGCTGCTAGCCTCAAGCGACACGGCATCGACGGCGCAGTCGTGGCGCCATGAACACTCTCTTGGCTCAGGTGACCGACACCCATATTCGCGAGCCAGGCCAACTCGCGTACGGTCGACTCGATACGGCGCCCTATCTTTCGGCCGCCTTGGGCACCCTGATGCGGATGCCCCAAAAACCTGATGCCGTGATCCTCACCGGGGATCTCACAGATTTTGGGCGCCCCGGCGAGTACGCACATCTCGCCAAGTTACTGGCCAGTCTGAACATGCCGTTTTATCTGATGCCCGGCAATCACGATGACCGCGATCACCTACGCGATGGGTTCCCGAATCACGGGTATCTGGGAACTGGGGAATTCATTCAATTCAGCATCAAGGTTCGCGATATTCGCATCGTTGCGATCGATACAACGGAGCCTGGTCTGAGTTCAGGCCGGCTTTGCGCCGCCCGCCTTGACTGGCTCAGAACCGAACTTGCCGCTGACCCTGCAACGCCAACAGTGGTCGCGATGCATCATCCGCCATTCAAAACCTTGATTGGGCATATGGATGAAATTGGCTTGCTAGAGGGTGGGGGCGAACTCGAATCAATCATCGCCGCGCACCCAAACGTCAAGCGCGTGATCTGCGGTCACTTGCACCGCACGATTTACACCGGCTTTGCGGGGATCGTAGCCTCAACTGCGCCGAGTCCTGCACACCAGGTCTGTCTGGATTTTGGGTCGGGGGCAGATTCGGCCTGGAACCTCGAACCGCCAGGGTTTCATTTGCATGTCTGGAACAGCGCGGGTGCCTTGCTGACCCACGCCATTCCGATCGGACAGTTTGAGGGGCCGTACCCTTATCTATAACTGAACGCCGCGGGTCAATGCGCCATCGACGACCAGATTGGTGCCCGTGACGAAGCTGGCGGCGGGGCTCGCCAAAAAGACAACCGCGTTGGCCATCTCTTGAGGGGTTCCCATGCGACCGGTCGGGTTCAGGCGCATCGCTTCGGCAAAGAGTGTCGGGTTGCCGTGCTCAATCTGCTCCCAAATGCCACCGGCAAAATAGGTATTGCCGGGTGATACGGTATTGGCACGGATGCCTTTGCCCGCGAGATGGAAGGCGAGGCCTTGGGTGTAGTGAATCAGTGCGGCTTTGAATGCGCCGTAGGGTCCCGAAGCGAAGTCGATTTCGCGGCCCGAGACGCTCGAGATCGTCACAATGGATGCGTGTTTGCTGTGTTCGAGACTCGGCATCGCGGCCTCGATCAAACGAACGCTCCCCATCAGGTCGACATCGAATCCTTTTTTCCAGGCCGCTTCGTCCGGTGCAACCGCGAGCGCGCTGACATTGGCGACGACGATGTCGATCCCACCGAGCGCCTTCGCGGCGCCCGCGGCCCAGGTCTTGAGGGCGTCGCCATCACCCACATCGGCAACGCTGCCCACAATCTTGACGCCATGCTTGGCGAGATCGCTGATCGCGCGCTCGACTTCGTCTCCGTTACGGGCGCAAAACGCCACGTTCACGCCTTCGGCGGCTAGCGTCTCCACGATGGCTCGTCCGATGCCCTTGGTGCCACCCGTGACAACGGCATTCAGTCCTTTCAATCCCAGATCCATCTTGACTCCTGATCAGCTTGTTAAATGTGGGTTTTTGAGGTCGTTAGTTCTTTAGATACTTTTTCTCGACGCCGGCAGCAACCGAATATTTAGGGTCGACGAAGTTGCCGAGGCGGACCTTGCCGCATTGACTCAGCATCATGTAAGCATCCCACTTGTCGTAACCATATTCCTTCGCCATCCAGTTCACGAGTTCGTGATAGGCAATCCGGGTGGCATCTTCAAGTGGCCGTGCGCTGCCGATACACATGATTTGAGATTCTGTCTCGAGCCGCGGCCAGTCGATCTGCCAGTGCTTGATCAGGTCGACATGGATCGTGGTACGACTTGCATACTCGACCGCGGTTCCACAGACCTCTCCATCGCCCTGACAGGCGTGCGCGTCGCCAATAAACAGCCTGGCGCCTGGTGATCGGACCGGCAGATAGGTGACGCTCCCGGGGCCCATATCGGGCACATCCATGTTGCCGCCATGGTTGTCGGGCGTCAGGGAGTTAATCGAATCGATTTCGGGCGAAAGGCTCAGGGTCCCAATATGGGGACGGTACGGCAGTTTGACCCGGGCGCTCCAGTAGACGCCGTCCTCATCGAGATCGATCTTGCGGGTGATTTCGGGTAGAGGCTCATTCAGGAGTGCGGTCATGTCGGTCCCGGTCAGCGCCCCAAAGCGCGGAATCAGGCAGCAGGTGCCCCGCGGGTTATTGCCTCGCGGCAACATCGATTCGATGTGAACTGCGATGACGTCCCCTTTCTCGGCACCGGTGACGAGGATCGGCCCGTTCTGTGGATTCAGAAAAGGCACGCGCAATTTTGCGCTGGGCAGGTCTTGCTCCGTCACGATATTGCCGTCAAACGCGTCACGCGTATCGACGATTACGCGGTCACCCGGCGCGATCTCCATCACCGGCTGAGAGTAGGGGCCAATGGTGTAGTGAAACGTACCCTGGCGTTCTTCGGTAAGTTCGTGGGTTGTGCCGACTCGCCCGCGGGCAACGCCGCGCAGGTGCATGATGGATTCGTGTAGCCAACTCATGGGGTTCTCCTGTCGGTCGATAGACTGTCGCTCAATAGTTTAAGTCGTTAACGCGGGTAAAAACGCAGCCGCTTCATTCGCCTGTCATTGAAAGTCTAGAAGCTTCGTCCGGAATTCCAAAGCCCTCGAAGAGGACCTCCTGATGAAGCTGTTGTCGACTCTCCGGTATCACGCCCAAGGTCATAGCCTTCGCACCGCGCTCAGCGCGATTTCGCTCGCGACCTATGCTTTCTTGAACGGCCCAGCGCAGGCGCAGACGGCCTATACCGCCACGCTCGCCGGGCACGCTGTCCTGCCCGCTCAGTCTTATGTTGAAGCGCCAATGGATGCGCCAGAGGATCTGAAGCGCAGCGGTAAATTCACGACGGGTAAGCGCGTCGAAGCGCTAGGTTCGGTCGAGGGGCTGTCAGCGGGCCGCCCGACTGGCGTTTCGGTGCCTTTCCAGGGACAACCTCTGCAGGGTCACTCCGGGATCAAAGCGATGGCGGACGGAACGTTCTGGATCCTGACCGATAACGGTTTTGGTTCGAAGGCCAACTCTCCCGACTCGATGCTTTATCTCAACCATTACAAAGTTGATTTTCAGACCGGTCATTGGCAGCGCGCTCGCACTGTCTTCTTGCATGATCCGGACAAGAAGGTACCGTTTCGCATCGTTCACGAGGGCACTACCGCGCGCTATTTGACTGGAAGTGACTTTGATACTGAGAGCTTTCAGTTTGCCGATGGGGCGATCTGGATTGGCGATGAATTTGGCCCCTACCTGCTGAAAACCGACATGAACGGCAAGGTCCTGGCGTTTTTTGAAACGGTTGTCGATGGCAAGGTGGTTCGCTCACCCGATCATTTCGCAGTGACGACGCCTGCTGCGCCCGGTGGCACCGTTACGTTTGAGGCCCGTCGATCGAGAGGGTTTGAAGGCATGGCAGCCTCTAAGGATGGCCGCCATCTCTATCCACTGCTCGAAGGCGCACTGTGGGATGAGTCCATCAAATCGTACGAAAGCGTCGATGGCCGTCAGTACCTCCGCGTGCTCGAGTTTGATGTCAAGGCGCAGAAGTACACCGGCCGCCACTGGAAATATGTTCTCGAGGCCAATCACCACGCGATCGGTGATTTCAATATGATCGATGCGTCAACGGGTCTCATTATCGAGCGCGACAACGGTGAAGGCACCGCCGCGCGTGCGTGTCCAGAGGGGCAGACGCGCACCGACTGCTTCCATGATCTGGCCAGGTTCAAACGGGTTTACAAGATCGAAATGACCGATTCCAATGTCGGCAAACCCGTTCGGAAGATTGGATACATCGATCTGATGAACATCGCGGATCCAAAGAAGCTCGCCCGCAAGCCCCTGGATAACGGCGTGCTGACCTTCCCGTTTTTCACGATCGAGAACGTCGATGTCGTCGACGCCAAACATATTGTGGTCGGCAACGATAACAACCTGCCGTACTCGAGCAGTCGCGAGCCCAACCGCGCGGACGACAACGAGTTGGTCCTTTTGGAGGTTGAAGAACTGTTGAAGGCGCGCTGAGTTCGGGGGGCGGGTCGCTTGTTGGTCAACGACTTCAGTCGAGGTCATCGAGTCGTGACGGGTTAAAGTGCGCGCATGGATACCCGTCACCCCCCGTTTGATTCTCGCGATTTGCGCAACGCCTTTGGTTGCTTCGCTACCGGCGTCACCGTCGTCACCGCCCGAGGTACGGACGACCGCCTGGTCGGCGTCACGGCGAATTCGTTTAGTTCGGTGTCGCTCGACCCGCCGATTGTTTCGTGGAATTTAGGTCGGAAGTCGCCCAGTCTCCAGGGGTTTGAGGAGGCCGGGCGGTTTATCGTGAACATTCTGGCGTTCGATCAGGAAGCGTTGTCGAATCATTTCGCCGGCAAGTCGCCCGAAAAATTTGTCGGGATGGAATTTGACGAAGGACTCGCTCGACTGCCAATTCTGCGTGGTTGCACTGCAGTGATTGAATGCAGAACGATCCAAACACTGATCGTGGGTGACCACGTTCTTTTTCTAGGGGAGGTCGAGCAGTACCGCTATCAGGGGCGCGAGCCCCTGATGTTCTGCCAGGGCGCTTATCTCCCTGGCGCTTCCTCTTCCTCCTCCTCTTCCTCTTCCTCAGGCCAGCGTTAGTTCAACGTGGATGTTGCCGCGGGTTGCGTTCGAGTAGGGGCAGACCACATGGGCACTGTCAACGAGGTCTTGGGCCACGTGACGGTCGAGCCCGGGCAGGCTGATGTGTAGTCGGGCGGCAATCCCAAACCCGTTTGGGATCGGGCCCAAATCAACGCTGGCGTCGATCGATGCATCGTCTGGAACGGCGACCTTCTTGAGGCCAGCGACGTGTTTGAGCGCGCCCATGAAGCAGGCCGAATAGCCCGCAGCAAAGAGTTGCTCGGGGTTGGTTGCGCCGCCTTTGCCGCCGAGTCCTGGGGGCGGGGAAAGCTTGACATCCAGCAGGCCGTCATCGGATTTCGCATGGCCGTCACGGCCACCAGTTACATGGGTGTGGGCGGTATACAGAACTTTTTCGAGAGCGGTCGTCATAGTGTGTTCCTTCAATTGGAGGGTTGGTTGGTCAGGTTGAGCCAGCGGCCTGTAGCTTATCTTGGGTTCGCGTCTCAAAGTCGCTGGCGTCATGGCGTTCATGCAGCTGGGTCTCGAGCGGGCCAAACACCCGGTTGACCATTCGGCCCCGACGTACTGCTGGACGCTGAGCGATTTCGTCGGCCCAGCGAATCACGTGCGTGTATTCGTGGACCTGGAGGAATTCGCCGCCCTCATACAAATGGCCTTTGGCCATACCGCCGTACCAGGGCCAGATCGCGATATCGGCAATGGTGTAATCATCACCAGCGATATATCGGGTTTCGGCGAGGCGCTGATTAAGTACATCGAGTTGGCGCTTGACCTCCATTGCGAAGCGGTCAATCGCGTATTCGATTTTGATTGGGGCATAGGCATAAAAGTGCCCGAACCCACCGCCGAGATAAGGCGCGCTTCCCATTTGCCAAAATAGCCACGATAGACATTCGGCACGCCGTACCGGGTCGGTCGGTACCAGGGTCCCAAACTTCTCGGCCAGATACAGGAGGATCGCACCCGACTCAAAAACCCTCACCGGCTCGGCAAAACTGCAATCAAGAAGGGCGGGGATCTTTGAGTTGGGGTTGGCGCCAACGAAGCCGCTCGAGAACTGCGCACCCTCTCTGATATTCACTAACCAGGCGTCGTACTCTGCACCTTCGTGACCCTGAGCAAGCAGCTCTTCGAGCATCACCGTCACTTTGACGCCGTTCGGTGTTGCCAGCGAATAGAGCTGAAGCGGGTGCTTACCGCGCGAGAGTTCTTTGTCGTGCGTCGAGCCAGCGACGGGCCGATTGATGCTGGCGAAGTGCCCGCCGTTGGGCTGGCTCCAGGTCCAGACCTTGGGTGGAACGTAAGGTGTTTGTTCGTTCATGAGCGTTACCGGTTAAGTGATGCTGACCGCCACCCACCACCCAACGCCTGAAACAAGGCGGCTGAGTTACCGAGTCGGCTTGCCTGTGCCTGAGCGACATCAAAACTCGCCTGGTAGACGGTGCGCTGTGCGTTCAGCAGAACAAGGCGATCAATATAACCGCTGGCATGTTGCTTTTCTGTGAGAGCTAAAGCAACTCGGGCCGACCGCTCCACACCGAGTGCTGCATTCAGCGCCTGCGAGTCCGAGTGAATCACTTGAAGGGTATCCGCGATGTTCTGGAAGGCGTTGATGACCGTTGCTTGGTACTGCGCGTTGGCGACATTTAGATTCTCACGTGCCGCGCGCTCCCTAAAGCGCAGTGTTCCGCCATCAAAGAGGGGCGCAGCGAGATTCCCGGCCAAATTAAAAAATGGTCCTCCAGACGAGAATATTCCGGCAAAGCTTCTGGCCCCACCGCCGAGCGACGCATCAATCGAAAATTGTGGCAATCGGTTCGCTCGCGCCACGCCAACGAGTTCGCTGGTCGCCCGCAATTGCTCTTCGGCAGCGCGCACATCGGGTCGTTGCTCGATGACTTGCGAGGGCAGCATGAGTGGCAGCTCGGCCGGCAGGCGCAGCGTTTCAAGCGTGAAGGTTTCTGGCAGTTCGGTGTCCTGCGCGGCTCCGCATAGCGCACGCAAGAGGTTCCGGTTGAGCTCAAGCTGTTTGCGCAGCGGCACCACGATTTGACGCGCCTGCGCCAGTGCGGTTTCCTGATTGGCCACATCGAGCTTTGACGCAGCGCCGGCGGATTGCTGGCGCTGAACGATTCCGAGTGCCCGCACGCCGCTACTGATCAAGGCTTCCGCGGTCGCGAGCTGTTGTCGGAGGAGCGCCTCCTGAATAGCCGCTGCCACGACATTGGTTGCCAGCGTAAGAGTGGTTGCTTCGAGTTGGAAGCGTTGCAGACGAGCGCCTGCTTGCAGCGATTCGACGAGGCGCTTGTTCACACCGAAAACATCAGGATTGAACCCTACCGTGAGCTGAGCGGTATGGAAGTTATAGATTCCAGACCCATCACCTGGGGCACTGGTTTGCGCGCCGGGTGTGTTAGCGCTTTGGCTATTGGCGTTCCTGATGCGCAATGGGGCGTAGTTCGCCTGCACCGTCGGAAAGAAGAATCCGCGCTGGGCCGAGACATTCTCCTGGGCCGCGCGCAGTGCGGCATGGGCCGCCTCGATGGTTGGGTTGGCTGCAAGGGCGCGCTCGACGAGGCGAGTGAGTTCAGGCGAGCCAAAGGCCGTCCACCAATCCGCTGGGATATCCGCGCCCTGAATGAAGCGCTGGGCAATGATGTCTTGCGCGTCGACATTGCCGCCCTGTGTATCGGCCCGGGCGGAAGTGCCGGATGCAAAAGCACGTGAATCCGGCAATGTTGGCCGCAAATAATCTGGCCCGATCGAACAGCCACTGAGGAGGCTCAGCGAGGTGGCGAAAACGCTTACCCACAAGCCCAGCAATCGTTTAGGGTTCAAGGCTTTCACTACGGTCAAAGAAGTCACCAAAAACCCGCAAGGCCACCGGCAGGACCAACAGGGTAAACAGCGTCCCAGTGACGATGCCGCCGACAATCACGCAGGCAAATGGGCGCTGGGTTTCGCTACCAATGCCTTGAGAGACGGCGGCCGGCATCAGACCCAGCCCAGCCATCAGCGCCGTCATCAAAATCGGTCGCAGACGTGAAACCGCACCGTCAAGAATTGCTGGCGTGGCCTTAGCACCTTCGCGCACGCGCAACAGGACTTCCTCGGCCATGATGACGCCGTTTTGAACCGAAATCCCTGCGACCGCGATGAACCCGACGGCCGCTGAGACCGATAGATGAAGGCTTGCCAGACCAAGTGCAGCAAACCCGCCAACCAGAGTGAACGGCACCATCCCCAAAACCAGGACGGCAAGCCGAACCGACCGGAACGCCCAAAACAGCAACGAGAAAATCAGCAGTACCGTGAGTGGGATGATCACCATCAAACGATCCGCGGCGCGTTGCGAATTTTCGAACTGACCGCCCCAGGTCAGTGTGTATCCGGGTGGCAGTTTGATCTTGTCGGCGACTTTCGCCTGGGCCTCTTCGACGAAGCTGCCCTGATCTCGACCGAGCAGGTTCATCTTGACGATCACAATTCGGGAGCCTGCCTCGCGCAGGATCCGCGATGCACCTTGATGGACTTCAACTTTGGCCACTTCGCCCAGCGCGATCGTTCCTGGACCATTGCCAACCTGCGTCCCCGGGATTTCCAACTGCAGGCTCGCGATGGCGTCGATACTGTTGCGGTGGGATGGGTCGGCACGGACGACTACCTCAAAGCGCTTGTCGCCCTCGTAGAAGCTCGTTACCGGGGCACCTGACATGGCCTGCGTGACCAAACGGTTGACATCGGTAATCCCAATCCCATAGCGAGCGAGTCGAGACCGATCGGGTGTTACGACGATTTCTGACTGGCCACCGATCCGGGTCGCTTCAACGTCGGTCGCCCCCCGAATCTGCTGGATTACCTCGACAACATCGTCGGCCTTCTCCTCAAGGATGTCGAGGTTGTCACCGCTGATTTTTGCAACGATTTCCCCTCGAAAACCCGACAGCGATTCTTCGACGTTGTCTTGAATGACCTGCGAGAAATTCGTGGTGATGCCCGGAATGACATTCAACGCATCGGCCATGCTGCTGACCAGCGCTTCTTTGCTGGCAAATCGCCAGGTATCGCGCGGTTTGAGGTCAACCAGATTCTCGAGATTATTAGGGCCCTTGGGGTCTGACCCGTCGTCGGGGCGGCCGACCTGAGTAATGATGTGGTTGACCTCAGGGTAGGCGAGGATCTTGGCACGGACCATTCGCTCGATGTTCTTGGTGGTCTCGAGCGAAGCGGAAGTCGGTAAGGTGATGGTGAGCCAGATGTTGCCCTCATCGAGCTTTGGCATGAATTCGCTACCGAGGCGGGCGGCGAGTCCGAATGCGACGACCACCGGAATCAGTGACAACAACAGAGTCTTGCGGGCGTTGCGAATGGTGAGCTCGAGTAGCGCACGGTAGCGGTTCTGCAGCCAGTCAAGCCATGGCTTATGGGTCTCAGCCAAGGTGCGCCGCTGCACCACATAGGCGAGCAATGTGGGCAACAGCGTGAAGGTCAGTAAGACCGCACCCAGTAACGCGAAGGTCAGGGTGAGCGCGACGGGCGTGAAGATTTTTCCCTCGACGCGCTGAAATGTGAAGATCGGTACAAAAGCCAGAATGATGATGGCCTTGGAGAACAGGACTGGTTCGGCCATATCCGTCATCGTTCGGTTCAGCAGATGCATTCGGTGTTTGCGGCCCTGCGGCGAATCGGTCTCGTGGACGGTATGGACGGCCAGCCGCACCATCAGCGCCTCGACGATGACCACGGCGCTGTCGATGATGATCCCAAAGTCGACCGCCCCAAGTGAAATCAGATTGGCCGATACGCCTCTGGCGTCCATCAGGATGAACGCAAACAACAAAGCGAGCGGGATAACGGTGGCCACGACCAGTGCAGCTGTCCAGCTCGACAGAAAGACCACCAGCACGGCGATCACCAGGAGCGCACCAATAATCAAATTCTCTACGACTGTGGTGACTGTGTGGTGGACAAGTTCGGTTCGGTCATAGATCGGCAATATCTTCACGCCAGCGGGCAGGCGGGTCTGCAACTCAGCGATGCGTTGCTTAAGCGCCGCATTGATCTTGGAGGGGTTGCCGCCCTTGGTCATCGAAACGATGCCTTCGACGATGCTGTCCCGCCTGTCCGATGCGACATATCCATTGCGGGGGCGTTCACTGATCTTGACGGTTGACACATCGCCCACGGTGATCGCGCGGCCCTGCCGAGACTCAATCACGACCTTGCGAACGTCGTCGATGGAATCAAATAGCCCAGCCGATCGGACGACCAGAGACGCGTCCCCCTGACGAATCAGCCCACCCCCCGCGCTGCCATTTCCATTCGCGATCGCTTGCGTGAGTTGATCGAGCGTGACCTGAAATTTCCTCAAGGCCGTGGGGTCAAATTCGACGTGGTACTCGCGAATAGCGCCGCCAAAACTCACCACGTCCGCGACCCCTGGGGTCATGCGGAGAACAGGCCGCACTGTCCAGTCCTGGAGGGTACGAATCTCGGTGTCACTTAATCCAGGCGCTTCGATGGTGTATCGATAGACCTCACCCACTGCGGTGGAGAGCGGGGCAAGCTGTGGTTGAACGCCCAGCGGGAGCGTGACAGTACTGAGCTTTTCGGTGACCTGCTGGCGTGCAAAGTAGTTGTCGGTGTCTTCCGCAAACGTTAGCGTGACGATCGACAACCCGGTCATGGTGACCGACCGAACGCTCGTAAGGCGTGGTATCCCAGCGACCTCACGTTCGATTGGCAAGGTAACCGCGCGTTCCATGTCCTGTGGCGCCTGGCCAGGCATTTGCGAAATCACGCGGACCTGGATGTCCTGAACGTCAGGAAAGGCCTCGATCGGCAGGTTGGTCAGCGCGAGCACTCCTGTACAAATCAGCGCGGCGACCATCACCAGCACAAAGACGCGCTGCGTGAGTGCAAAGAGAATGACCCGGGCGATCATGGTTTGCTGCCTGCACGAGCGGTCAGCTCGGCATCCAGCAAAAGGGCTCCGGTTACAACGATGCGCTCGCCCCCCTCGAGGCCGCTCCCCACATAGCTGAAGTCACTTCCCTGGCCCTGAAGTTTTACAGGCCTTCGTATGAACGCACCCGGGGTGGTTTCAATAAACACAAAGGCATAGAGTCCGCGATTAATCAGCGCGCCATTCGGAATCCGGACCGCGGTACCAACGCCTTGCAAAATTGAAGCTCGAACAAACATCTCCGGAAGGAGCTTGCGGTCGGGATTTTTAATCCGTGCACGAACCACAACCCGACGGGTATTTGGGTCGACGGCCTGCCCCAGTTGCACGACTTTGGCGACGAAACGTTCAGCTGGGAATGCATCACTCTCGACAGCGACTTCGTTACCCAGATGGACTTTTCCGACCAGCCGCTCGGGCAAATCGATCAGGAGCCAAAGCCGAGTGGGGTCAGTCACAATAAACAGGGGCACGGTCATGCCCGGTACGACTTCGAGGGCGGGCGTGGCGGTGCGTTCAGCAACGATGCCTGCAACAGGGCTACTCAGCCACACCCGTTGGTCCCGGATCGGGTGACCATAGGGATTAAGGGTCTTAAGACGCTGCTCGGCTCGAGTCGTCTCGGCTTGGGCCTGCACATAATCGGTTTGAGCGGCCTCCACGTCGCGCGCAGCGATGGCCTCACCGGCGCCGAGGCTGCGGGCCCGATTAAGAATCTGCAGCCGGCGCTCTTCTTCCGCCCGGGCTTTGGTCAGATCGGCATAAGCGGTGCCAAAGTCCGGCGAATCAATTTCCGCCAGGACCTGTCCGACTTTAACGGCATCGCCTGGGGCGGCTCGGATAGCGGCCACACGACCTGCGACGCCCACGCCGATCCGTGCGGTGACGTCCTCATCGTAGACGACTCGGGCGCTCAGGGAGTCTGTCAGGGGTAGCGGGGAGGACGGAATTACCTGCGTCTTGATCATTGCAAGTTGGGCCGAACCCACCGGGAATTGCAACGCCTGCGCGATCCCGCCTTCCGGGGCGACAATTGCAACGGGCGGGGTCGTCGGCCCGACCGCAGTAGCTGATACTTGCGCCATGGGTGGCGCGACGGGCCGACCCACACCCATCATGGCCTTCATCTGATCGCTCGCGAGCCAGGCAACCCCGAACAAACCGACAGCGATCAGAATGATCAACATGATCAGAACACGGGGGGAGATTCGTTTGGGCATTCGGATTCCAGCGTCAGGTGGCGAACTATACGAACGCTCCCTGTCAAGAACCTGTCATCAACGGTTTAGCTAAGCCATGCGCCTGATGCTGATTGAGGACGACGCGTTGATTGCCCGGGAATTAGCGCTGCATTGGCGTTCGCAGGGCTGGGTGCCTGACCTGTGCACGACGCTCGCCGAGGCCCAGAACGCCCTCGAACATAGCGCGGAGACCGGGGGATTTGAGTTGATCGTGCTCGACTTGGGTTTGCCCGACGGCGATGGATTGCAGTGGTTGGCGCAGTTTCGAGCACGCGATCGCCTCACGCCGGTCCTCGTCTTGTCGGCACGGGGCCAGGTTTCGGAGCGGGTTTTGGGTTTGCAGACCGGCGCCGACGATTATCTGGTGAAGCCCTTTGCGGTCAATGAACTGGATGCCCGGGTCGCTGCGCTGCGCCGACGCGGGCAGTTGACGCGGGGTGAATTACTTCATTTTGGCAGGTTGTCATGGCTTGGAGGGGAGGGTGTCGCCTATTCCAATGGGCAAGTACTCGAGTTGTCGCCCCGTGAGTTCGAAGTACTGGGGCTGCTGATCGGTCGAGCACCGCGCCTGCTCGCTAAGCGGCACCTCATGGAGGCTTTGGCCGAACGAGATTTTGAGGCCAGTGAAAACGCTGTTGAGACCTATATTTCGCGTCTTCGGCGCAAACTGATCGGGTCAGGTACGGCCATCCGCACTATGAGAGGTTTTGGCTATATGTTGGTGTTGCATGATTGATCGTGCGGGGGCGATCAGCCCGCGGGGCAAGCCTGCTCAATGGTTGAAACGCGATCTCCTGATCCGGCTGCTTCTGCCATTGCTACTCATTATGGTCACCACCGCAGTGCTTGGCGTTTACACAGCGCAACGCCTGGTGGACCGCGCGTTTGACAGCTGGTTGCTCGATGCAGCGCGATCGGTGGGTGCTGCGGTGCGGTTCGAGCAGGGGCGTGCATTGGTTAATTTACCGGTCGCCGCTCAGACCGTTTTGCTCTATGACGAGGTCGATCGGGTCTATTTCAGCGTCCATCAGGGTGATCGCTTGATTGTGGGTCGCCCGGACATACCCCTCGAAGGCGATCGCGAGTCTGGTGATCGAACCCGAGGTCAGGCTTTTGCGGGTTGGCTTGATCAGCAGGACGTTCGAATCGCGAGAATTAATCTGGCGGGGCCTGCTGGGGAAGATGGCGTGACGATTCTGGTGGCTGAGACCGTCATCAAACGCAACAGAACCCGACAAGAGCTCGAGTGGGTTTTATGGCCGATGGTCGCGCTGGTCATAGCGGCCACGATCGCTATTTACGAGGCGGTGCGACGGACCGTGCGCCCACTTGAAGCCATTGCAGCGCGCTGGAAAGAGAGCGCCCATGCGTCTCTTCAACCGGTGCGCGATGATGACGTGCCCAGAGAGTTACTGCCTTTTGCGACCGCCCTCAATGATTTGCTCGCCCGGATCCGGGCCATGTTGGCCCGCGAGCGTCAGTTCGCGTTGACCGCCGCACATCAGCTTAGGACGCCATTGGCCGGACTTCAATTGGGGTTGCGCCGGGCGATCGAAACGCAGGATCCCACCGAAGTGCGGGACCTGTTAAACGAGCTCAAGCAAACGACCCGTCGAATGGCTCGGCTGGTCCAGCAACTGCTGGCGATCGGTCGACTCGATCCCGAAGAGGGGCACGACTTGAATGATCGGATCGGTGACCTGGTGAACTTGGTCCAGGATGTCGGGGCGGCCCATGTCGACCAGGCGCTGAGCAAGGGCGTCGACCTTGAGCTCGTGGCCCTGGGCGACTCGATCTCGGTACGGATGCAACCTGAATTGTTGTCTGAAGCACTTGGCAATTTGCTCGATAACGCGATTCGCTACACACCGACCGGTGGACGCGTTCTCATTGAATTAGCCGAAAACCCCGCGCGGGTCATCATTTCTGATTCGGGTCCGGGGATTTCCCCGGATGAGCGCGATCAGGTGTTCGAGCGATTTACGCGTGGTCGAGGCGCTTTGGGCGAGGGGAGCGGGCTTGGTTTGGCAATTGTGCGGGAGATTGCGACTTTGCATGGGGCGACCGTGACATTAAATACGAGCAAATTCGGTGGGTTAGCGGTGGTTTTGAGCTTTCCCGGATATGATATGCATCGTTGAATCGACCAATCTGGTTTGTTTCCGGCAGGAGTGTTGATGTCTTCCCAACCGATCCAGTCCGCAGAGTTATCTAAACCGTTCGGGATTCGGGCGCAGATTTACGCCGCACTGTTTGACACCAATCGCCCCGGCAACTACCAGGAGCGATTTGATAGCTTCACGGCAACGCTCATCATTGCCAATTTGCTCGCGCTCATGCTGGAGCATGTTCCGGCGATTCACGAGCCCAACGCCGGACTGTTTCATGTCTTCGACATGTTCTCGCTGGTGGTATTCACGGTCGAATATGTTTTGCGCTTTTACACAGCGCCCGAGATGCCTGAGTTCAAGGGCAAGGGCCTCACTCGCCTGCGCTGGGCAACACAGCCGATGTCGATCATCGACTTGGCCGCGATTCTCCCGTTCTATTTGTCTCTGTTTATTTCGGTTGATTTGCGGGCTCTGAGGGCGCTACGTCTGCTGCGTCTGCTCAAACTGACGCGCATCCTCGTTCCAGCGATCCGCGAATTCCGCGAGCGCAACGTCGGCCGGACCTTCCGCCAAAAAGTGCATTCGCTCTTTTTCCTGACTCCGCAGTCGGGCGCGCTGGGGTCAATGATCGACAGCTTTTTTGCGTTCTGGGTCTTGTTATCGGTTGTCGCCGTCATTTTGGAGACGGTCCATTCGATTCATGAACCGCTCGCCTTCGAGTTCAAAGTCCTCGATTACATCGCAGTCGCGTTGTTTTCAACTGAATATCTGGCGCGAATCTATTCCATCCCGGAGGACGAAGCGTTCAAGCATCGCTTTACGTTCATGTCGCGCCTTAAATACGGAACCACGGGCGGAGCGATCATTGACTTGGTCGCAATCGCACCGTTCTTCCTCGAGCTCTTCCTAAACCACCTGTTTGATTTGCGATTCATGCGGGTGTTCCGTTTGTTGCGCTTGCTCAAGCTCACGCGCTACAGCGGCGCGATGGGGACCCTTATCAAGGTGTTGCGGCGCGAAAAGGAAACAATGAATGCGGCCTATTTCGTACTCGTCCTGATCGTTATTCTGACCGCGAGCCTGGGGTACCTGTTTGAGCACGAGGCGCAGCCGGACAAGTTCGAGAACATTCCCCAGTCGATTTATTGGGCGGTGATCACGCTCGCCAGCATGGGCTATGGCGATATTTCGCCTGTGACGGGCCTCGGCCGTGCTTTCACGGCGATCCTCTCGATGCTGGGGATTGCCCTGTTCGCGATTCCGGCCGGCCTTCTGGCCTCCGCATTTACCGACCAGTTGCGAATCGACCGGGCTGAGTTTGAAACCAAAGTCCGCGAGACCTTGCACGACGGCGAGATCGACAAGATCGAGCGCGAGATGCTCGCGGCCGAAGCCAAAACCCTTCACATGGCCCCATCAGAGGTGGATCGGGTTGTCGCGAAAGTCAGGCGACTCCTGGTCGAGGAGGCGCGCGAAGAAGCGGATCGTGTCAAAGAACAACATGAGAGAGCGAGTTCTCGTGAGTTGATGAATCAGATCCGTCAGGAGAGCGCTCACGGCGATCAGGGCGGGGCCGGCGGTTCAGCTCAAGCCGGTTCGGGGGCACCAGCGATGACGATCCCCGTGGATGCCTTAGCAGCTCAGCCAGAACTGGCATTCGAGCAGGCCCGACTGGTCATTTCACGTCTTCGCATGATTCGCGCATCGTTGCCCGACGCGACGCCGGTCGACGCCATGTTTGCGGATCCGAGTCGTGGCGATGTGCAGGACCTTAAGCTCTGGCAGGCGTTGGGGAAAAGGTAATCACGTGATCGGCGTCAAACCGGACGCCGATCTGTTCGCCCACCGCGTGATCGTGATGGCTGGGGACCATTGCCAACATGGTTGCGCCGCTCCGTAGACGCAGCGTGTAAAGGAAATCAGCACCGCGAAATGCCTTGCGGACCACTTCGGCCTGCAAAGGGCTGGCGTCATCGTGGACCACATCATCCGGTCGCAAAAGCACAGTGACGCGTCCTTGTGCATCGGCGTTCCGCTCGAGCGATGATCGATCCGCATCGGGTATTGGGAGCGTCCCACATTCCATCTCAAGTTGCGCTGTGCTGCCATGCACGACGCGCCGCCCCGGCAGGAAGGCGCCTAGTCCGATGAAGTCTGCGACCACGCGGCTGGCAGGCCGGTGATAAAGCATCCACGGGGCGTCCCACTGCTCGATCCGACCTTCATGCATCACGCCAATGGTGTCGGCCATCGCGAACGCTTCAAGTTGATCATGGGTGACCAGCAGCGCGGTTGTCCCATCGGCCTGCAGGATCTCACGCACCTCGATCGCCAGCCGCTCGCGCAGGTCGGGGTCCAGGTTTGAGAAAGGCTCATCCATCAAGAGCAGTCGGGGCCGCGGCGCCAATGCCCGGGCCAGAGCAACGCGCTGCTGCTGGCCCCCGGAGAGCCCCTGGGTGCCACGTTTTCCCACATCGGCTAAGCCGACAAGCACCAGTAATTCCGCTACACGCTTGGCCCGCTCAATCTTCGTCCAGTGGCGCAAACCGAAAGCCACATTTTCAGCCACGGTCAGGTGAGGGAAGAGAGCGTAGTCCTGAAAAACTACCCCAACACCCCGCCGCTCAGGGGCCACCACACGGTCGGGGCCCGCGACCTGTTGTCCATCTAAACGGATGAGTCCTGCGCTCGGGGCGATGAACCCTGCGATCGCCCGCAAGACCGTCGTCTTGCCACATCCCGATGGACCGAGCACGCAGCCGATCTCTCCGCGCCGCAGATTGAGCGACAACGCCCGCACCACGGGGTCGGTGGTTCCGGGGAAATGCACCGTGAGTTGATCGATCTCAAGAAGTGGCATGAATGCGAATGACTATAATTTAGATTCACGAAATTCTAACGCCCCAGCTTTGACTGCCACCCGTTCCTTGTATTTCGTTGCGACCGCTGCTGCGTTATTGGTGATCGCACCCGTTGTGGCAGTCCTGTTTCAAGCGGGACTTGGCGAGCCGCAGGGCACGATTGCGCATCTGGTTCAAACGGTCCTGCCGCGCTTTGTGTTGGCTTCCATTGAATTATCGGCTGCCGTGCTGTGCCTGACGCTCCTGATGGGGGTGGGCTGCGCGTGGTTAGTGGCGGCTTTTGAATTCCCGCTGCGCCGGTGGCTGTTGCCCGCCTTGGTACTGCCACTGGCCATGCCAGCGTTTGTGATGGCCTATGCCTATACGGATGCGCTTGATTCGTCGGGGAGCATTCGACGGTCGCTGGCTCAGTTAACCGGCGGGCTGGTCGGTGGGCCCGGACGTTGGTTCGAGATTCGATCGATGGCGGGTGCAGCGATGATGTTGAGCCTCGCCCTGTATCCCTACGTATTTTTGCTCGCTCGCGTGGCCTTCGCGGAGCGCAGTCAAGCGCTTGCCGATGCGGCCCGAAGTCTTGGGATCTCCGGGCTGTCGTTGTGGTGGAAAGTAACGATCCCCGCGGCTCGACCGGCGATTGTGGCGGGTGCAGCGCTGGTTCTGATGGAGACTCTGGCTGACTTTGGCGCGGTGTCGTACTTTGCAGTTGATACATTGTCTGCGGGCATCTATCGGGCATGGCAAGGTATGGGGGATTCGGTGGCCGCTGCCCGGCTCGCGGTGATATTGCTTGTTGGATTGGGAGCTGTTGCCTGGGTCGAGCGACGATTCCGTAGCCAGCTCGAGTCGCCTCCCCGCGTCGGACGGATGGCGCCCAGACGCCCACTGCGAGGCGCCAGCGCATTCTGGGCGGTTGTTGCGTGTGCTACCCCAGTGGTACTCGGGTTCCTTGCGCCAGTGCTCTTGCTGGTTCGAGCCGCCGGGTTTGCGGATACGGGTTTTGACGACCGGATCTGGTCCTGGACGCTGAATTCAGCGCTGCTCGGTGCGAGCGGTTCGGTCGTCACGGTGACCGCCGCTTTGTTGGCCGCGTATGCCGTGCGGTTTGCACCGGGGGCCTGGAATGTTTGGGCTTCCCGGGTGGCCTGTAGCGGCTATGCCTTACCAGGCGTTGTGATCGCGGTCGGTATGTTGGCGATCCTGCAGCTAGCGGACTGGATGGGGTTGCCTTGGTTACGCGGCGGCCTTTGGGTTCTGGTCTGGGCCTATAGCGTCCGCTTTTTCTCGGTAGCCTTTCAGTCCTTGCAGGCTGGGCTTAAGCGCGTTAGTCCGGCGATGGATTCGAGCGCCCGTTCTTTAGGCGAAGCTCCTGGAGGTGTTTTGCGCCGAGTCCATTGGCCGTTGTTAAAGCCATCATTAGGGGTGGCCGCCCTGCTGGTCTTTGTCGATGGCCTCAAGGAGTTGCCCGCAACTCTTGTCTTGCGCCCTTTTGACTTCGACACGCTAGCGGTCGTGGCCTATCAGTTTGCATCGGATGAACGCCTCGCAATGGCGGCTGCGCCGTCGTTGGTGATTGTCGCGCTGGCGCTCATTCCAACCGGTTGGCTTGCGTGGCGTGTTAATATTGGCGGCTCTGCAGGCGCGTAGCTCAGTTGGTTAGAGCACCACCTTGACATGGTGGGGGTCGTTGGTTCGAATCCAATCGCGCCTACCAGATTTCCTCTGAAATCCGGTAGCCAAATCCGATCTTCAATTCCGATCGCCAAAACTCCGCTGGGGTTGACTCATTCATGATCCTGACTCTGCCTGACGGGTCGACCCGTTCATTCGATGCTGCTGTGACCCTGGCCGAGCTTGCTCAATCGATTGGGCCTGGCCTAGCCAAAGCGGCATTGGCCGGAAAGATCGATGATCAGCTGGTCGATCTATCCGCCCGTATCGAGCATGACGCGCGCGTCTCAATCGTGACCGACCGTGATGCAGAGGGTGTCGACGTTATTCGTCATTCAACCGCGCATCTTTTAGCCTATGCGGTCAAGTCGCTATTCCCCGACGCGCAGGTCACGATTGGACCAGTGATCGACAACGGTTTTTATTACGATTTTTCGTATAAACGGCCGTTCACGCCCGAGGATCTTCTCGCGATCGAAGCCCGCATGTCGGAGCTTGCCCGAAAGGACGAACCCGTCGTCCGCGAGGAATGGGACCGCGATACTGCGGTCGCGTTTTTTAAATCAATCGGTGAGCACTACAAAGCCGAGATCATTGCGTCGATTCCAGCCGGTGAGCCGATTGGTCTTTACCGAGAGGGCGACTTCATCGACCTGTGCCGTGGCCCGCATGTGCCGTCAACGGGCAAGCTCAAGGTCTTCAAGCTCATGCGCCTGGCTGGCGCTTACTGGCGCGGCGATTCGAATAATGAGCAGCTCCAGCGGATTTACGGGACGGCGTGGGCTCGCAAAGAAGACCAGGATGCGTACCTGCACATGCTCGAGGAAGCAGAGCGACGTGACCATCGTCGGCTTGGACGTGAGCTTGATTTCTATCATTTTCAGGACGAAGCGCCCGGGCTTGTTTTTTGGCACCCCAAGGGCTGGACGCTATGGCAACAAGTCGAGCAGTACTTGCGCGGCATCTACCGCGATAACGGGTACTTAGAAGTCAAAGCCCCACAGATTCTGGACCGTACCCTGTGGGAAAAAACGGGGCACTGGGATAACTACCGCGAGGCGATGTTTACGACCGAATCTGAAAACCGGTCATACGCGCTCAAGCCGATGAATTGTCCGGGTCATGTACAGATTTATAAGAGCTCGCTCCGCTCTTACCGCGATCTGCCCCTGCGATTTGGCGAATTCGGGCAGGTGCACCGCAACGAGCCCTCTGGTTCATTGCACGGATTGCTTCGGGTGCGTGGTTTTACGCAGGATGATGGTCATATCTTCTGTACAGAAGATCAGATGGCAGACGAGTGCACGCGCTTTACCGAAGTCGTGCAACAGGTTTACCGCGACTTCGGATTCACCAACATTTTGTACAAAGTGGCCTTGCGCCCAGAAAAGCGCATTGGCGACGATGCCATCTGGGATCGCGCCGAGGGTGCGTTGATCGAAAGCCTTCAACGGTCTGGCGTCGAAGTGGTTCTCTCGCCAGGCGAAGGTGCGTTTTACGGGCCCAAAATCGAATACACCCTCAAGGACGCCATTGGTCGGATGTGGCAGGTGGGCACCATGCAGGTGGACTTCTCAATGCCCGGTCGCCTGGGCGCCGAGTACGTCGCGGCGGACAACACGCGTCAGGTTCCGGTGATGTTGCATCGGGCGATCGTCGGATCAATGGAACGGTTTGTTGGGCTACTGATTGAACAGTTCGCCGGAGCGCTGCCGGCCTGGCTCGCCCCGGTGCAGGCCGTGGTGGCATCAATCACCGATGCGCAGTCCGATTACGTCGCCAATGTTGCGCAAACGCTGCGTTCGCAGGGCTTGCGCGTTGACGCCGATTTGCGCAAC
>RFPW01000120.1 GCA_009925965.1 Betaproteobacteria bacterium | reverse complement strand
GCCAGAGCCAGAGCCAGAGCCAGAGCCAGAGCCAGAGCCAGAGCCAGAGCCAGAGCCAGAGCCAGAGCCTGTTCACGAGCCTGTTCACGAGCCTGTTCACGAGCCAGAGCCTGCTTTGGTGGCGGCGATGTCGTCGAAGCCTGGGGACCTCGATGTACCTGCATTCTTGCGGCCGGTGATTCAGCCGGTCGTACCGGTTGAGAGCCCGGTTGAAATTTCGGTTGAAAGCTCCCCGTTGCCCGTCCAAACCGAAACGCCGGCGCTGCCCGATCGTTCTGAACAGATCGCCGCTGCGAAGCGTTCGCTTGCAGACCGGATGCAACGTCCGCTGGCGAGCATCGAGGACGCTGCGTCGATGATTGATGGTTCGCGGCCCGATCTGACCAAATTGAAGGCGATGCTGGGGCGGGAAGACCCGCAATACCTGCTCGCCTGTGAAGCTCTCGCGACGGTTGCACTGGATCATCTAGTGCCCACTGTTGATCTCGAGCGCGAGAAGTTCGAGCTGGCAAATGACCCGGTTGCCTCGCGAGCGGTCCTCGAACGAGCCGAGATTGCCGCGCGCAAGCTGGCCATGCTCGATCTGGGAGCCGAGGCGCGGGAGCGGGTCGCGCGGTTTTTAGGCGCGCTTCGCGATCTTCTGGATCAGGAGGCGGCAACGGCGACCGCTGCTGGTGGTCGCAAGGGTCGACGTCTGCCTCCCTTAGTGGTGGGCGCAGGTCTGGCGGCGGCCAGCGTGGCCGCTGCGCTTGCCTGGTTGATGGCGCGATGAGGACGGCAATAATTGGACCGCTGAACTCGGTCTTGCTTAAGTTCTCCAGCCTAGTCGCCACGATCGGACTTGCGTTGGGGTCAGTCTTGGTCTTCGCAGCGCCTGCTGACGAGGCGCAGGTCGAAGCCCTCTCGGCTCGTTCGACCCAACATGATCGTCGCCTCGACTCGGCCGATCGGATTTTGCGCGAGCACACTGAAGAGCTGCGTTCAATTCGTAATCGTTATGAAGGTTGGATGCTTGGCCACGATGCGCGACTGCGCGTGATCGAGGAGCGGCAACGCCAATTGGATGGGCGTCTAAATCGCATTGATCAAGGATTTAATAGCACCGCGGCTCGGGTTGAGCAGGGCGAGAAGCGGGTTGACGGTGCGATCGATCAACTTCGCGAGCAGCAGGTCGGTACTGAACAAAGGTTGGTCGATTTGTTGACCAATCGGACCGTGGGGATTGCATCGGCGATTTTGGCGATCTTGTTGGCAGGGGTTGGCGGTTTTTTGTTTGTACGTCACTCTTTACGTGCTGCGCAGTCCGGGCTGGGCGCCCGAGCCGAGCTTGCGCTGTCGTCGATTCGCTCGGCCGAGGAGCGTCTGGCTCAGGCAGACACCCGACTCGTTGAAGCGCTGACCCAGCAGTTGGTGCGGATCCGGGAGGGAGCTGAAAGTGGCTCGGCGAACTCGGACTTGCAGGGTGGCAAGTCCGCCGATCGTGCGGCAAATGGCGCATCGAATGCAGCTTTAAAGTCAGCGTCGGGCTCGCCATCTGCGACGGGACCGGCGAGTTCCCAATTGCAACAACCGCAGGTTGACCATACCCTTGCAATTCGGCTCGCCGACGAGCTTTACCGGATGCGTCGCCGCCTCGCGTCGCTGCCGGAGGAGACTCGCGGTGTCGTGTCTTTGCGCCGTTCAATTGAGCGTCTCGAGACTGAACTGGCCGATCATGGGTACGATCTCGTCGATGCGACCGGGCGCCCCTATGTCGATGGTTTGACGATGGAAGCCCGTTTTATTCCGGACGATGCGTTGGCCCCTGGCCAGCGCGTGATTTCGAAAGTGATTGCGCCCCAGGTGAACTACCGGGGGGCGCTGGTTCGGATGGCTGAGGTGGAAGTGGGCCTTGGCGGTTGACCGCCTGCTCCACCCGGATCCGAATGAATGCGATAACCCCGGCCCCGAGTAGTACGCTCCGAGATGCACGATGAGACAGCGAATCGATTACGGTATTGACCTTGGCACTACGAACTCTGCGCTTGCGCGGATGGAGGGCGGCGAGCCCAAAATCCTGAAGAGTGACGATACGCAGTCCGACACGACGCCTTCGTGCGTCGCGTTTACGAAGGCGAAAAACGTCCACGTCGGAGCGCATGCCCAGAACCTGGTCCAGGAGGAGGCGAGCCGAGCTTTTCGGCGGCGGGCGCAGGGGTCGCTTCAGACTTCTAACGCGTTTGCAGAGTTCAAACGAACCATGGGGACGGACCGCCTCTACCATAGTGACCATATGGCGGATGATTTCGCCTCAGAGGCCCTGTCGGCGCACGTCTTGCGCAAGCTCAGGAGCTATGTTCGAGACGAGCCCGTTGACACCGCTGTGATCACGGTGCCCGCCATGTTTCGTCAGAATCAGCTCGATGCGACGCAACGGGCTGCCGAGATGGCGGGGTTTGCCTATGTGGAGCTCTTGCAGGAGCCGATCGCAGCTTCGATCGCTTATGGGATTCAAGCCGGTGCCATCGATGGATATTGGCTCGTCTTTGATTTCGGTGGCGGGACCTTCGATGCCGCTCTGATGCGCGTTGAAGAAGGTGTGATGCGCGTGGTGGATACCGAAGGCGACAACCACCTCGGGGGCAAGAACCTCGATCAGGCGATTGTGGAAGAACTGCTGTTACCGGCGCTTGCGGCTGATTCTCATCTGACGTTGACGCAGACTCTGGCCGACCCCGAGCGCCGCCGCCTGCTCGCAGGCGCGCTCAAGCGGCATGCGGAGCGGGCAAAAATACAGTTGTCGACCCGCGAGAGCGTACTGATTGAGATCGAAGACCTCGGGGATGATGATGAAGGCGAGGAGATCATCGCCGAAATCAATTTGCTGCTGAGCGATTGGGAGCGGGTGGCGAGGCCCATCTTCCAACGATCGATCGACCTTTGTCGGGCGCTTCTGGCCCGCAATGGTCTGAGCGGCGAGAGCCTTCGAACCTTGATCCCCGTGGGCGGGCCGACTCTCTCCCAGACTTTGCGCCGGATGCTGCGCGAACAACTCACTGAGCGGCTCGACACACGGGTCGACCCGATGACCGCAGTCGCGCGTGGGGCAGCTATTTTTGCGTCGACCCGGCAGGTCCCGCGGGCAATGCAGCGGCGTGACACCAGCAAAGCGCAATTGACGCTGCGCCATCCAGATAGCACGGTGGAAACCGAGGTAACGGTGGGTGTACGGGTTGACCGCGAGTTGTCAACTGGAGTCCTCCCGGACTCTCTTTCGATTGAACTGGTGCGGGCTGACCGTGGATGGACCAGTGGGCGCTTGGCTCTAGAAGACGACGTTGCCGTCCTCACCGCGGCTCTTGAACCCGGTGTTCAGAATCGGTTCGAAGTTACCTTGACCGACTCGCAGGGTAATTCTCTGGATGCCGAGCCCGCTGAATTCTCAATTTTGCAGGGTTTGCGAATTGCCCATGCCACGCTGCCCTATCACATCGGGGTGGACGTTGTTGATCTGGCGAGCGGGCAACAGGGCGTCTATCCGATCGCCGGGCTCGAAAAGAATCGCTCGTTGCCCGCCCGCGGCAAAGGCACCTACCGGACCGCGAAAACCATTCGGGCCGGTGAAGCGGACGATCGGATCCGTATCGAATTCGTCGAAATGGCCTATGAAGCGATCGGCTCGAAAGCAAGCTTAAATCAACCTCTGGGCTCAATCACCCTGTCTGGAAAGGACCTCAGCACGACGCTCCCAGAAGGCAGTGCAGTCGAAATCACGCTGAAAGTCGACGCATCACGGCGCATTACGGCGACCGTGTTTTTCCCTGTCGCGGATGAGCAGATTGATCGTGCGATGGAGCCCAATTTGCAATCCGAGGATCACAGCCGCTTGCGTGCCGATCTGACTGAAGCGCGATCGGTGGTCGCCCGTGTTCGCGACATCGCTTCGCCCGACACCTTGATCCGACTCGAGGTCGAATTTGATGCGCTCGAAAAGCTGATGGTTGCGGGTGAAGCAGACCTGGATCGTTTGCTTGAAGTCCGTGAACGGCTTCGTTCGGCCATGGTTGAGCTGGATGCTTCGGATCGATCGGCGGATTGGTTGCGCGCTGAAAAACGACTTGAAGCGGCAATGGCTTCCTTGACCGTCACGGTGCGCCGTCTGCAATCGACTGCGGTGCTGCCGGTCATTGACGAATTTCATCCGCGCATCGCGGCATTGCGGACTCTGAAGGACCCGCGCATTGCACGCGCCATGACCGACGAGATTCGCGCTCACGTCTTCACGTTGGTTCGCGAGGACATCGGGCTCTGGGCGTCCTATATCGCTGGATTTGAGCGTGACTTCGATAGTCGGGCGTGGACCGATCGAACCGAAGCGCGCGCCTTGCTCGACGAGGCTCTGAAGCGGATGGCGGGGAAACCCGACCGCGCCGAACTGGAGCGGATGGTGATTGCGATGTTTGCGCTTTTGCCGCGCGAGGACCGGCTAAGCGCGCGTCAGGTCAGTGACGAGGTGTTGCGCCAGTAAGGTCTAGCCAGGCCTTTAATCGCGCGGGGGCATCGGCGACGGCTCCGGCCCCCCAGCTCTCGGGCGGCTCTGAGGCGTCATAAAACCCCCAGCCTGCTGCAATCGAGAACATTCCCGCGGCGTCGCTGGCTTGAATGTCGCGTCGATCGTCGCCGACGTAGACACATCGATTCGGCGTGACCTGGGCCAGATTCGCGGCGTGGAGCAGCGGCGCAGGGTGCGGTTTTGCATGAGGGGTCGTATCTCCGCCCACCGCGGTCGCACTGCGTGCGCTAAGTCCAAGCCCGGCAAGGACTGGAATCACCAGGCGCTCGGCCTTGTTGCTGACCACCCCCCACTGAATCCCCGCTGCCTCCAGCGCGTCGAGAACCTCCGGCATGCCGTCGAAAAGCCGCGTGTGAATGACGAGGCCTTGCTCGTAACGCTCGAGAAATTCGACGCGCAGGATTTCGAAGCCCTCGTCCTCTGGCTGTAGTCCAAAGGCCCGGCCGATCAGCCCGCGCGCTCCGCGCGAAACGTAAGGCCGCAGTTCCGACACCGGTAAAGCCGCGAGGCCACGCGCTTCGCGCATGGCATTGACGGGGGCAGAAAGATCCTCGGAGGTGTCGGCCAGGGTGCCGTCAAGATCGAAAAAAACCGCCTCTGGAATGAAGGGCGATGACGGATTCATGGGGCGGGTTTGCGCAAAGCAACCAGATAGTTCACGGAAACGTCATTAGGATGCAGTGCGTAGACTTGGGTCAGGGGGTTGTAGGTCAGCCCTTTCGTCTCGACCAGTTCGAGCCCGGCCGAGCGAGCGGATCCGACGAGTTCGGACGGCTTGATGAATTTGTCGTACTCGTGGGTTCCGCGGGGAAGCAGTCGCAGGACGTACTCGGCGCCGATAATCGCAAATAGAAACGCTTTTGGATTACGGTTAATCGTCGAAAAAAACAACCATCCGCCAGGCTTGGCCAGTTCGGCGCAGGCCCGGATGGTGGAGGCGGGATCGGGCACGTGCTCGAGCATCTCCATGCAGGTCACGGTGTCAAAGGATCCGGGCTCTGCCTGCGCCAAGTCTTCGGCGGCAATACGCCGGTATTCAACGCTGACCCCACTCTCGAGGCGATGGAGTTCAGCTACTTTAAGAGGGCGATCCGCCAGGTCGATCCCGGTAACCACCGCACCCGCCCGAGCCATGGATTCGGCCAGGATGCCGCCGCCACAACCCACATCGACGATGCGTCGACCTTTCAGCGGCGCGTGAGCGTCGATCCAGCCGAGTCGCAGTGGATTAATGGCGTGAAGCGGCTTGAATTCCGATTCTGGATCCCACCAGCGCGATGCCAGTGACTGAAATTTGGAAAGTTCGCCGGGATCGAAATTAGAAGATCCGGACTGGCTGGTCGATGCGAAGGTTGGCACGATATTCAATCCCTAAAATGGCAAAACGCCCCGCAAGCTTGAGCCAGCGGGGCGTCTGAGTCGGGATTAATTCAAGATTACTTGATTGGACGGGTTCCCACGACTTCGATCTCTACGCGACGGTTCTTGGCCCGCCCTTCTTGCGTCTTGTTACTGGCGATGGGTTGTTTCTCGCCTTTGCCTTCGGTGTAGATCCGGTTGGGCTCGATCCCTTTGCTCACCAGATAAGCCTTGACCGAGTCTGCTCGACGCTGCGACAGACGATCGTTGTACTTGTCCGAGCCGACGCTGTCGGTGTGGCCGACGGCGATGACTACCTCAAGAGCGACGCCCTTAATCTGACCAATCAGCGAGTCGAGCTTTGCCTTGCCCTCTGGCTTGACAACTGTTTTGTCAAAATCAAAGAAGGTGTCGGACGCGAAGCTCACCTTTTCGCTGGTGGGCCTTGGTGATGGAGCGGCTGCTGGCACGGGCACTGGAGCAACAACGGCCGGAGCCGGCGGCGCGGCCCGCGGTGTCATTTCGGCTGCTTTAGGCTCGACCGGGGACGGCGCGGGCGTGCTTGCAGGTGCTCGCGCGGGTGCTGGAGCGGGTGCTGGCGCTGGGGTCGATGCTGGAGCAGCGACCTTCGGGAGCAGGTCGTCGTCACAGCCGGCAATCGCGTTCGCGGGAGTGAACGACCCGGTCCGCCAGCACAGGTTGGTACCGCTCTTGACGATCTGGGAACCGGAGGCCCCGATCACGTAGCCCGGGTTGTTCGGGCTGACCGTTTGGGCCAAAACCAAGCCGCTGGCGGTGACTGCAA
>RFPW01000119.1 GCA_009925965.1 Betaproteobacteria bacterium | reverse complement strand
ACTTCCGCCCGGATTTGGAACCGCGCATTTGGCCAGTGCAGTTGCGTGTCTCGGTCGGCAGGCGCCCTTGATTTGCCTCAAAGGGCTGAGCCGGGCGCTTGATCTGCAAGGATTTGTGCGACTACCGAGCTTCCCGCTCGCGCGGCTTCGCGTAAGCCCCGATTACTGGAAGTTGTTGTCCTCTAAAAAACGCAGCGACCTGAATCGGCAGCGCAGGGCCGCGACAGGTCTTCGTCGGGAGGAGACCGTTGGCTTGCCCGTCGAACTGGAGGATTCGGTCTACGCGCTCTATCGACAAACGCAAAGCCGCGCGGAGTTCAAGTTCCTCGAGTTGCCGCCTGCCTACTTCCGCGAGACCTCATCGCTCAGCCGGTTTGTTTTCTATTTTGAGCGCGATACGCTGATCGGGTTCCATCAGATGATCTGCACGCCCAGCAAGATGATCTGTAAGTACATCGGCATGGACTACAGTCGAGCGCCGTCCTATAGGCTGTACTTCTCACTGATGCTCGATTGCATCGACATCGCGATTCGCGAGGGCATCCCGGAAATCGATTTCGGCATCACCTCGTATCGATTCAAGCAATACATCGGCTGCGATCTGGTTCCGATGTGGAACTATTTTCATCACACCAACCCCTTGCTTCACGCGGTCTTGCCCCTGTTCGGTGGGCTGTTAACACCCAGCCGGGAGGCCGTCTCGCGATAGCTGCAACAGGATGGGCTTGACCAGGATCTTGTAGCTATCCAGATCAAACTCGGGTGGTTGGGCGCCAAAGCAGGCACCTTCATTCCGTGAACAGTGTGTGCCCAGGTGACGCCAGTTTTCAACCCGATGGCGTTGTACCCACCCATCCCGCTCCTCGATTAACTCGATCGCGCCCGAGTAGGGCCAGGCGTAGATTTGAGTCGCTTTGAGCGCATTCAGGAGCCGTTCATCATGTTCAGCGCGTGGTTCACGACCGATGCAGGCGCCGCGACAGGTTCGGATTTGTACTCCAAAGCAACCCCTGGGGCCTGCTTTTTCCAGCCCCAGGAGGGCTAGGCAAAGACTGTGGGTTCGGGCCAGTTCGCGCAGTTTCTGCTGGGCTGCATGCTTGGTGGCAAAAAGACCGAAAACGTTCGTTGATGGCGTAAGAGTCTGATTCTTAAAATGAACCTCTGGACCCTTGAAATTGCTCAATCGGGGTTCGAGTCCTGCAGCGGTTTGGTGAAGTTGAATTGAGCGAAGGCTACGAACCCGTCGAAGTCGTACGTTGAACAAAGGCGACAACTGCTTGATCAGGTGCGATTCCAGTAGGAGCGCGCCGACCTCGCCCGCCGTCTCAATAAAGTCGATGCGCCGGGTGCGCGCCAACATGCTCGCTTCTTCGGGCGTACGCAGGTGCGACAAGACCCGACTCTTGATGTCAACACTCTTGCCAATGTAGAGCGGCAAAGCCCCGTCGCCCTGAAACAGATACACCCCCGACGTGCGGGGCAGGGCGGCCAGAATGGCGGGATCAAATGCGTTGTTCAAGCGAGCATGGCCAGCAGTTGGGTTGGTTGAACTCGAGGCCGCAGACAACACGATTGGGATCGTCTGTGGTAAATCCTAACGATGGGTAGAAGCGAAAACAAACAAGGTGGCCGTGGTCACGGGGATCACGCTGGCTATTATCGAACGCTCGGCTTGGAACCAGGTGCCAGCGCGGCGCAAATCAAGGCGGCGTATCGCTCTCTCGCCATGGAATTGCACCCCGATCGCAATCCTGGACGCGACACCAAGGCCCGGTTTCAGGCGCTCAGTCACGCTTACGCCGTCTTGTCGGCCGAGAAAAAACGCGAGCAATATGACGCCGATTCGGTCGTCCGGGAGGCTCAGGATGCAGCGTCCCGTTCAATGCCCGGGGCGCCGCCGCTCTATGCCCCGATTTGTTGTTCGCGATGCCAGGCGGTGAGCGCGCAACCCCGCTACAGAGTTTTCTACACGGTCTACGGTTGGCTGTGGGGCGCCGATCGCAAGGCGAGCCAGGGTGTGTTTTGCGGCCGTTGCGAATTTCGCGTGGGGGTCCTCGCAACCGCGACCAGTTTGATCACGGGATGGTGGAGCCTCACCGGTCCGTCGCGTACCTGTCATGCGGTCTACGCCAACTTCCGAGGTGGGTATTTCGAGCATCAAAATGCCCGCCTGATGGGTTGCCAGTCCATGTACTTTGCGCACACAGGCAAAATCGAGCTTGCACTGGCCGTGGCCGCACAGGCGATGGACTTGGTTCGGTCGGCTCCCGCCAGTAAGCCTCCGGGCAATTCCGCCGACAATTCAGCCGACAATTCAGCCGACAATTTGGCCGGGCTCGCCCAAAGCCTCGGCGACTTGATGGATGCCTATGCGGGTCGCTCAAAACGAACGTTTCTCAAGGCCTACCGAAGTTGGAGCGACCGGCGAACCATCGCGCAGGCTCTCATCACCGCTTGCTTTGCAGTCCTCGTCACGTCTGGGATTGGTCTAATGTTCTCGACGAACGGTGACGCCAACCTAAATGCACATCAGCCCCAAGACCCAGTTCATTCTCCGCCCCGACCAATGACGTTTCAGGCCCCCGGCTTCATTCTGCCGCCGAGTGGGGTTTTTCGCCCCGTCGACGCAAACCCGTCCGGCACCAATAGCTCCTTTGCGATTGAACAATCGGCCAACCAAGGCTCGGCCAACCATCGCTCGGTCAGCCAAGCTTCGTCAAACATTACCCTGAAAGTCGTGAACCCCGTGGGGTCCCACAAATGGTTAAAGTTGTTACGAGCGAGCGACGAGTCTGAGATCTTGGGTCTCTTCGTTCGTTCCGGCGATACGGTCGAGATTGCCGTGCCGCCTGGCGCGTATCGAGCGAAGGTGGCTTCAGGTCAGACCTGGCAGGGTGAGACGGCGCGGTTTGGCCCGCAAACGCAGTACTTTGTATCGAGTATCTCGATGCCGTTTAAGGCGGACCCTGACCGCTCAACGCGCATCGTCGTGGACCTTGCACCGGCAAACGTTTTGACCAAGAATGGCGATCGTCCTTTTAACGAACTGGATCCTGCGAGCTTTTGAGTGTGGGCTGAACTGTTCCGAAATGTGAGCGCCCGGCGCAAGTTTTTGCTCGTCAGCGTGCTGGTGGCAGTTCTGGGCGTCCAGTGGTTTGCAGTCGCGCACCGTGGCGCTCACGGAGCGGGGAGACTCCTCGGCCTGAGCGCTTCATCAGCCAGCACGATCTTTACGGGCGCCTTTGATGAACACCCTGCGGGGGGAGTTGAATGCCTTCGGCTCGACAGTGTTCTTGGAGCCCAGGCCCTTTGCGGGGGTGTCCCCGAGATGGCCGTGCACGAGGCCCATTACCGTCTCGAACCGGCCCCCCCGCTAACAAGTCATGTCGTCTGGCAACGAATTCTGCCGCCCGCGAGGGCGCCGCCTCTCACTCTGATCTGACCCGACCAGACCAGGCCTAGTCCACCTAGCCTGGCCTGACCTACTGTCCCCAAGGGGCCAGACGTCTGTCGCCTGCTGTGCGACTTGATCAGAGGACCTTTTCATGAGAGCTGTTGTTTCAGCCGCGCGAGCTGCCGCGAGCACCCGCGCTTTTACGATGTGTTGGGCGTTGTGTCTGATTCTTAACCCGCCGGCTGATGCCGCTGAATCGTTATCAACCGAGATCCCAACGCGGTCTGCCGAACTCGAATCGGTGATCGTTACTGCGCATCCGATACCTGGGACGGAAGACGAGTTGGCTGCGCCTGCGCAGGTACTGACGGGTTCTCGGCTTGACGCTCGGCGCGCGGTCAGTATCGGCGAGATGTTGTCAGGCCTTCCTGGCGTTTCAGCGAGCGCGTTCGGGCCAAATGCCAGTCGACCCATCGTTCGCGGATTGGACGGTGACCGGCTTAAGGTCTTGAGCAATGGGGTGCCCATACTCGATGCTTCGGCGGCATCGCCCGACCATGCTGTTGCGGCCGAGTCGTTGCTCATCGACCGCGTCGAGGTCTTGCGGGGACCCGCCGCCTTGCGCTTTGGCGGAGGCGCCATTGGTGGCGTGGTCAATTTAATTGACGGTCGAATCCCAGAGGTACCGATCGAGAGTTTTTCGAGCCAAGCCGACGTTCGTCAAGGGGGCGCGGCTCACGAGTCGGCGGGGATCTTTCGGCTTGACGGAGGCAATGGTCGCATTGCCTGGCATGCCGACGCGCTCGCGCGCAGGTCGTCTGATTTGAGTATCCCCGGATTCTCAAGGGTGCCGGTCTTGCGATCAGCGCAACCCGATGCAGCCCGGGATCTTTCGGGGCGTCTCCCCAACAGCGCGGCCAACGCACAGGGCGTCACATTCGGAATCGCTCGAACCGAGGCAGAAGGCTTTTTTGGACTTGCGCTATCCCAAAATTCACAACGGTATGGGACGACGCTCTTCGAAGATGGGGTGCCCATTGCAATCGACCTGGTCCAGACCCGCCTCAACCTGTCCGCCCGTCAGTCCGGAGTTGCAGGAGGGACGCTTTCAATCGCGGGGGCTTTGAGTCAGTACCGGCATGCAGAGCTTGCTGGTGATGTCGTGGGCACTGAATTCCGTCATCAAGGCGGTGATGGGCGCATTGAGTGGAATCGCCAATTGGGCCCGGCCCGCTGGGTGATCGGCGGGCAATGGGGAACTCAAACCCTCCGGGTGACCGGCGAAGAAGCGTTCTTACCAGTGAACCGCGGTGAACAATCAGCGCTGTACGCTCTGGTCGATCGTACGCTCGTGAAGTCACTGCGGGTCGAAGCGGGGGGCCGGATCGAGCGGGTTTCGATGCAGAGTGAGGCCGGTCCAATCCGGGTGGATGCCATCGATCGTCAATTCTCGCTTCGAAACTTCTCGACCGGGGCAGTGTGGTCCGCCTCGCCGACGACAACGCTGACCGCGCACCTGAGTCACAGCGAGCGCGCACCCAACGCTCAGGAACTGCTCGCGGACGGCGTTCATACGGCAACCGCGACCTACGAAGTAGGTGACCCTAGCCTGAAGCCCGAGCAATCAAACGGCTGGAACCTTGGCCTGCGTCAATCGGTTGGACCGCTAAGGCTGCGCCTCGACATTTTCGAGCAACGCTTCAACCGATTCATCAGCTTGCGGAGCACCGGGGAGACTTACCACCCTATCGATGGCGAATCCACCGCCACTGCGGCCTTTGGTTCGGGCGCTGCGCAGTCGCGTGGCGCCGAAATTGATTTCACCTGGACAGCGTGGGAGCGCGGTGCCAAGCGCCTGAACCTCGAGGGAGGTTATGACCAAGTCCGGTTAACCGATCAGACTGGCGCGCCGTTGCCTCGAATTCCGGCTCAGCGTTGGCGATGGGCTGCAGCCTGGCGAGACGGCAACTTGTCCGCAAGACTTGAGGCCTTGAGCGCCCGACGGGTCAGTCGAGTGGCCATTGAGGAAACGCCAACGCCAGGGTGGACTCGAATCGACGCCTGGCTAGGCTGGACCCTGGCTCCAAACTGGCAAGTCCAGTTGACCGGACGAAACCTAACCAATGCTGTGATTCGGGATCACACCAGCTTCTTGAAAGACAGCTCGATTGCAGGTGGGCGATCAGTTCTCTTGTCGTTGCGCTTTCAGCAATGATGCCGCGCGGTTCGGGTAGATGTTGATCAGATTGCCGATTAACATCAAACCCGCGCCGACCACGAGCATGGGTTTGAAGGGCTCTTGATAACCGATCACCCCGACAGCCGTGATCAGCGGTAGGCGCAAAAAATCAAGTGTAACGACCACGCTGGCATCGGCCTTTGCCATGGCGCTCGAGATACAAAAATGGCCTGTCAGTGAGGTTACTCCCACCAAAAGTAACCAGGCACATTGCATTGAATTGGGAACCACAAACGATTTAAGACCGAGTGCTAAACCGATGGGCGCCTGAATCAGGCACATAAAAAACAGAACAGTCAGTGGGTGCTCGGTTCGACTAAGCGCCTTGGAACAAACAAAGGTCAAGGAAAAGAAAATCGCGGCGACGATCATGATCAACGACGCTGAATCGATAATTTCACGGCCCGGGTCAAGGATCAGATACACCCCTCCGAAGCCCAGAATAATGGCCGCGGCCTTCTTGAGGGTTGGTGATTCCTTGAGAAAAATGGACGCAATAATCAGAGTCCAAAGCGGGGTCGTAAATTCCAGCGCAAAGACCTGCGCCAGCGGCAGCAATCCAATGCTTACAAACCAGCCGTATTGTCCAACAAAATGACACAATCCTCGGCCGATATGGAGGCCGATCCGCTTCGTTCTGAACAGTGAGAAATCACCCTTTCGAATAATCAGGCTGCTGACGATGATGATTCCGATGACACTTCGAACAAATAGCGTCTCGGCCGTGCTGATACCGCCAGACAATTCTCGGGCGGCGACCGCCATTACGCAGAACGAAAACAGTGCGCCAATCATCCAGACAAATGCGCCCATCGACCTATCTTCTAATTTGAGTGTTGGAATCGGAGTTCTGGGAGTCTACCGGGGAGTGTTGGGGAGGTTGGGGAGATGACGGGGGAACCCGTAGGCAGCACGGAGAAAAACCTCAGGGAACCCGCGGGCAAACCTCAGGGAACCCGCGGGCGACCTTGGGTAACCCGTCAGCAACCCGTGGGCAGGGCCTGATACGTGAGTGGCGAAGCCGCACACTTTTCATTCCTCGTGCGTAGCCCGAACGTCATGAAAGAGTGCGCGTCCACGCCACC
>RFPW01000118.1 GCA_009925965.1 Betaproteobacteria bacterium | reverse complement strand
ATGACCCAACTCGCTCGGCTTTTGTCGCCGTCGAATGTCCAACTGAACCTGCCGGCGTCGAGCAAGAAGCGCTTGTTTGAGCATGCCGCGCTCATGTTTGAGAATCATCAAGGCATGGAGCGTGGACGGGTTTTCGATGCCCTCTTTGCTCGCGAGCGACTCGGTTCGACCGGGTTAGGCGAAGGAGTTGCGATCCCCCACGGTCGGATCAAAGGCCTGCGCGAGGCCACTGCGGGCGTGATCCGCTGCCTTGAACCGATCCCGTTCGACGCACCCGATGGCCTTCCGGTCCGGTTGCTCGTCTTCCTTCTCGTACCCGAACAGTCAACCGAACAGCACCTGACGCTGCTCTCCGAGCTGGCTGAACTGATGTCGGACGCAACCATCCGGGAATCGTTGATGACGCTGGACGATCCGATCCAGGTCCACCACCTTCTATCGGCCTGGGAACCCCAACACCCGGCCGCCTGAACCGGGCTCGATGATGCCGCTCAGCTTTCAGAGGCTCATTGCGGCCAATCTCGAAACGCTCTTCTTGACGGAACTCAATGGGGCCCCAATTTCGGATCGGGAAATCACCGCGTCGGACGCGTCCGATCTCGTGGGCCACCTCAACCTGATCCATCCCGACAGAATCCAGGTGATCGGGCCGGCCGAGCTGAAGTGGTACCTCAACTGCTCGGCTGGACGTCGTGTCGCAATGCTCAGTGAACTTGTGTCTGCGCGCCCACCTGCGCTCATCCTTGCCGATCAGTTGACAGCGCCGGCCGATCTGCTTGCCTCCTGCAAAGCGGCTGGCATGGCACTTTATGGCACGCCACTGGCCGCCGCTCGTCTGATCGATTCGCTGCGCATTTGGCTCGCCAAAGCGCTGGCCAAAACCACGACCATGCACGGGGTCTTCATGGACGTCCTTGGGATGGGCGTCCTGATCTCAGGGGATTCGGGACTGGGCAAAAGCGAACTCGGACTGGAGCTGATTTCCCGTGGCCACGGCCTGGTGGCGGACGATGCGGTTGAATTCTCGCGGGTCGGACCTGCCGCAATCGAAGGACGCTGCCCCGAACTGTTGCGCAACATGCTCGAGGTACGCGGACTGGGTCTGCTTGATATTCGAACCATTTTCGGGGAGACCGCAGTGCGTCGACGCATGCGGCTCAAGCTGATCATGCAATTGGTTCGCCGGGGCGCACTCGACGGCGATTTTGAGCGAATGCCCCTCGAAGCCCAAACACAGGAGGTGCTCGAAGTCCCCATCCGTAAGGTCGTCGTGCCCGTGGCGGCCGGTCGCAACCTCGCGGTTCTCACCGAAGCCGCGGTTCGCAATACCATCCTGCAATTGCGCGGGATCGAAACGACCCAACTATTTGCCGAGCGACAGCGACGAGCCATTGCGGGAGAACCCCTTGACGATTGAGCCTGCGCCCGTGCGACTCCAACTGATCCTGATTACCGGAATTTCTGGTTCGGGCAAGTCGGTCGCGCTTCGTTTGCTCGAAGACGAAGGCTATTTTTGTATCGACAATCTGCCAGGGCGTTTTCTGAGCGAAATCCCCCCCTTGATGGCGACTCGGGGGATCAACCGGGTTGCGGTAGCGATCGACGTGCGCACGGACGATTCGCCCGAAGAACTGCGCGATCACATCGCGGCTTTTTCCAATCAGGGCCATGACGTCAAGGTGATATTTCTGAATGCGAGAACGGACACCCTGGTTCAGCGTTTTTCGGAAACCCGCAGGCGTCACCCCCTTGCCTTCCGGCTCCAGGCGCAGAACGGCGTGGAACCCACCCTGATCGAGTCGATCGAACAGGAGCGCGAGCTGATGTCCCTGATCGATGAGGCGGGGATTGTTCTGGACACCAGCGACCTCCCAGCGAATACCTTACGCCAATGGATTCGGGAAGTGGTGGGGGCCGACCACCGGCTGCTGACGCTTTCTTTCGTGTCTTTTGGTTTTAAGCATGGCATTCCGCTCGATGCCGATCTGGTCTTCGACGCCCGCTGCCTGCCCAATCCGCACTACGTGCCCGAGCTCAAACATCAGACCGGACTCGACCCCGCAGTGGCCGAGTACCTGCATGCAGAGCCCGCCGTGTTGGCCATGATCGATGACATCAACGGCTACCTGCACCGGTGGCTGCCCCATTACCTGCGCGAGCACCGGAGCTATCTCACCGTAGCCATCGGGTGTACCGGCGGGCAACATCGCTCGGTTTATCTGGTCGAAGAAATCGCCAAACGTTTTCGGCGTCAGGACCAGGTCCTGATTCGCCACAGGTCCCTGGCCATTCGCGGGGCTGCCTGATTACTTGCAGAGTGTCCGCAGAAGGTCAGCCACAGGTTTAGGCAAAGCCTTCGAAGTGGCTTCGTCCAAGTCCAGCCACTGGCCATGGGGGGGCGCCGTTTGGACTGCATAGTCCGGCGAGCCGCCTTGCACCTCCACCTCAATCGGATAGGCCCGCAACACAAAATGGGTGAACCCGTGTTCGATGACCGGCAAATCCTGAAGGCCCTTTGGATTGAGCCCCCGATGGCGGATGGACTGCATCACATCGGCGCAGAGTTCGAGTTCGGGCAACGACCAAAGCCCGCCCCAGATGCCGCGCTCCGGACGACGTTCAAGCCAGATGGATGACGCCTGCCGCAAAACCAGCCAGCGTTGTTCACGTGTTGGCCGAGCCGCGCGTCGGCGCGCCTGCGGCAAATCTCGGATCCGATCCTCGATCCGGGCAATACAGTCACTGGCCAGGGGGCAGGCCTCACAGCGGGGTCGAGCGCGAGTACAGACGGTCGCGCCCAGATCCATCAAACCTTGCGTGTAGGGACCGATCCCGTCGCCCCGCGGCAACAGGTCCTCCGCCAGCGACCAAGCTTCACGCAAAACCGTTCCCTGGGTCAGGTCCCCCTCGATGCCAAACACCCGACTCAAGACTCGGCGCACATTGCCATCGAGGATTGCCGCCCGCCGCCCGAAGGCCAACGCCGCAATTGCACCTGCGGTCGAGCGCCCAATCCCCGGCAGCGCCTCCAACAAAGCCGGGTCTGATGGGAACTGCCCCCCGTAACGCACCTGAATTTCGCGTGCACAGGCCCAAAGGTTTCGCGCTCGACTGTAGTAACCAAGGCCCGCCCAAAACGGCATGACCTCATCGAGCGTCGCCGCAGCCAACACCGACAATGTCGGGAAACGCTCGAGAAAACGTGAGTAATAGTTGAGCACCGCGACCACTTGGGTCTGCTGCAACATGATCTCCGAGAGCCAAATCCGATACGCGTCCTGAGTTGCCTGCCACGGCAGAGAGTGGCGACCACTGCGCAACTGCCAACGGATAACGCGGTCGGCGAACCCTCCGCGATCGAACGCCGGGACAAGGCTCGCGGAACTCGAGTGCGGCATCAGTGCTGACAACCCGGGCAATAAAAACTGGCGCGCTGCTGCTGAACAACGCGCCGGATCGTCCCTGCGCAGCGCCGGCAAGCCTGCCCTTCGCGGCCGTAGACCAAGGCATCGATCTGAAAATAGCCGCTCGCGCCGTCGCTACCGACAAAATCTTTAAGGGTGGTGCCACCGCGGGCCAGTGCATCCGACAAGGTATCGCGCACAGCCACCGCCAGCCTTTGACAGCGCGACAGACTAATACGCCCGCCCCGCGTCGCCGGATGAATCTGCGCCCGATAAAGACTTTCACAGGCGTAGATATTGCCGGCGCCCACGACCAGGTCCCCCGCCAGCAGGACGGCCTTGATCGAACTACGGCGGTCGCGCGTCCCAGCATAGAGGCGCTGCCCGATCTGTTCGGCCGGCGTGCTGAGTGGCTCCAGCCCCAACCTCGCCAGGAGCGGATGCGCCTCCACAGGCCCTGCAATGCGGTCATGCCAAAGCACGGCGCCGAACCGCCTTGGATCGTGCAAGCGCAAAAGACCGTGATCGAAAACGAGGTCTAGATGGTCGTGCTTACGCACGGGAATTTGAGCGTCAACCCAGCGCAAACTCCCCGACATCCCGAGATGGATCACCATCCATCCGGATGAAAATTCGAACAGGAGGTATTTGCCTCGCCGCCGAACCTGATGCACCCGCTCGCCCCGGATACACTCTGATAAATCCGCCGGAATCGGCCAGCGCAATGCCGGCACCCGCACACACACTTCTCGAACAACGCGAGACGTCATGTGTGGTGCCAAACCACGACGAACGGTTTCAACCTCAGGAAGCTCAGGCATTGCGACAACTCAACGGTGTACCCTACCATTCCACGATGACTTGCGCCCATTTTCCCAAACGGATGCACCGGATAAGCCAACACTGGCAACAACGCTGGCGACAACACTGGCACCTACCCATGTTGATGGCCACTCTCATGTTCGGCTGGATGCCGCACGGCATCGCCGCGAGCCAGCTGGACCGTGACACGCGTCTCGTGGCCGACACGGAAGCCGCCAGCAAACCACGACCAAGCCGCGCTCGGACTGTGCCGGCCCGTTCCAACGATGCCCTGTCGGCACAGCGCGTATTTCAGATTCTGGCCGCTGAGATCGCCGCACAACGGGGTCAAATTGGCACTGCGGCGGCGACCTGGTTGGCCTTGGCCCGCGAAACCCGAGATCCCAAGGCAGCGCAACGGGCGACCGAATTAGCCCTCACCGACCGATCTGGGGGGCGCGCGATCGAAGCCGCCGAGTTCTGGCTAGAACTTGAACCCGAGGCCACGATGCCGGCAATGGCGCTCGAAACCCTGTGGCTCAGTAATGGCCAACTCGAACGTGCCGAGCCCCTGATCACGCGCCAGCTCGCGGCTGCCCGCAAGAAGGAGCAACTGAGCGAACGCTACGGACCCCTGACCCGAAACCTTCTGCGGGCACCGGACCGCTCGGCTGCCCTGGCCTTGCTCGATCGGGTCAGTGTGTTGGACCTCGATCAAGCGGCTGCGCGGATCGCCCGCGCAACGCTCGCCCACGCGGCGGGTAATCAGGGCCGGGCCGCCGCCGAAATCCGCAGCGCCGCCGCATTGCGACCTGGCTCCGAAGAGGTCGCACTCACCGCTGCCACCGTGCTTACGGTCGATACGGCGGGTCGCCTGGAAGCCATCGCACTGCTACGTACTTTTGTGGACGCACAACCAAAGGCACCAAGAGCGCGTTTCGCGCTGGCCAGGCTCTATGCCATTGATGGCCGCCTCGATGAAGCACTCGCCCAGCTCAACCGCACCCTGGCGGATGAGCCCGACGACCCCTCGACGCTGTTTGCAGCGGCCCATCTGGCAGCGGAGCTCAAACGCCCCGCCGAGGCGGTACAGTTGATGAGTCGCTGGGTCGAGCTTCCCGGCGAACCAGGCCCGGAACGCAACGCCGGCTGGATGTTTCTGGCCCGCATGGCCGAAGACCAGGGCCAGCCCGAACAATCCTTGCGTTGGCTCGAACAGGTCAGCGAAGGCGACGAGCAAGTTGAGGCGTTGGTGCACCGGGCCATTTTGCTGGGCCGACTCAAACGCGCCGATGACGGCCGTGCCCTTCTCTCAGGCGCCGAACCCAGAACGCCGCGCGACCGAACCCGGGTGGTCCAGGCGCGCGCCGAACTACTGCGCGAAGACGGTCGATCCGCCGAGGCCTTCGACGTCGTCGACGCAGGCCTCGCCGCCCAGCCCGACGAGCCCCAACTCCTGTACGACCGCGCCATGCTCGGCGAACGCCTGGGCCGACTTGATCGCATGGAAAGTGACTTGCGGCGCCTCATCGTGCTGCGCCCGAACCATGCCCACGCCTACAACGCGCTCGGCTACACCTTCGCGGACCGCAATGTCCGGCTCGACGAAGCCCGGACTCTGATTGAGCGGGCGGTGCAACTGGCACCGGAAGACCCCCAAATACTGGACTCCATGGGCTGGGTCGCCTACCGGCAGGGTAAGACAGAGGAAGCCCTTAATTGGCTCCAGCGCGCGTGGGCAATCAAGACCGACCCGGAAATTGGCGCCCATCTGGGCGAAGTCCTCTGGCGAATGGGCCGCAGGTCCGATGCCATCACCATTTGGAATCAAGCCATCGGGCGCGACCCAAGCAACACACTTCTGCGCGAGACGCGCGACCGCCTGGGTGCTTCGCTCTGAAGATCGGCGCCCGGGCCGTTTTGGTGGTCTGGCTGACTGCCCTATCAGCCTGCAGCACACTCCCAGGCTCAAACGCCCGCCTGGGTCCGGCTTCAAACACCCTTGAAGCGAGCCCCACCGACCGCGTGTGGTCCGGACGATTTGCTATCGAGGGCTCGCCAGACCTTGCCCCAGCCAGTGGTCGTTTCACCCTCGAGCGCTATGCGACGAGACGCCGGCTTGATTTGCTCGGGCCGTTGGGTCAGGTGTTGGCCCGACTGGACATGAGCGCCGAGGGCGCCCGTTTAACGCGCGCCGATGGCCAGATCGAATTGGCCGAGGATGCAAATGAACTCATGACGCGCGCGCTGGGTTGGCGGCTCCCGGTCACGCAAATGGAGCGTTGGCTCGATGGCGAATTCGCCCTGGTGACGGAGCGAGCATCAGATGGAACGCCCCGATCCGCGATCGACTCCGAATGGAGAATTCGGATCGACCCGCCGCGGCGATGGGCCTTTGAATGGCCGGTCGATTCGAACCCTAGCCCTGCACTCATGCCCGAGCGCCGGGTTCGCGTGCGACTGCTTTTGGACCCCTGAACGCCCTACGCCATTCCGCCATTCTTCGCCAGTAAGCCATGACGTGCGCCCAGTTTGAGCCCCTCC
>RFPW01000117.1 GCA_009925965.1 Betaproteobacteria bacterium | reverse complement strand
CACCTGGGTGAATGGTTGGCGTTGACGGGCACAGTGGTGGGTGCGGCGACCGCAATCAAGATTGGCTGGGCAGATCGTTATGTTCCCAGTCATCGGTTGGCGGCGTTTTGGGAGACCCTCCAACTCGCTCAGTGGGCGAGCGAAGGGGGGCTGAGCGAGTATTTCGCTGAGTTTGAAGAACCTGTGGCGCCGGTCGATCCCGCAATGGACTTCCTCATCGATCCGTCCATGGGTCCGACGATTACAGCCCTAATCGATCGCTGCTTTGGCCAACCATCGGTCTCAGAAATTGTTACCGCACTCGCTTCCGAAGATCATCCGTGGACCAAAACGACGCTTGAGGTCCTGATCAAGCGTTCGCCGCTGATGCTCCACGTGGCCTTCGAGCAAATCCGGCGTGCCCGAGGTATGAACCTGGCAGACGAGTTGCGTATGGAACGCGACCTGGTCAGGCATTGTTTCCATCCTCATCACCTCAATCGGCGCGCCGGCCAGACCGAGACGGCCGAGGGCATTCGTGCCCTGGCCGTGGATAAAGACCATCATCCGCGGTGGGAACCCGCTGCGATCACCGAGGTCAGGGCCGAGATGGTCGCCCCGTTCTTTGTGAGCCCTTGGCCCACGTGGGCCCATCCACTGAGAGAACTTCGCGACTAAACCGGTCGAAAAGTGAACGGGCTGTTCAGGCCGTTGTCAGGGGTTGCCGAGGTAATCGCGTTTGCCGATTTCGACCCCGTTGTGGCGCAGGATGCAGAACGTCGTCGTGCAGTGAAAATACACGTTCGGTAGCGCGTGCCCGAGCAGGAATTGCATGCCCTTGTAATGGGTTTCTTTCTCGCCCCGCCGGGTCACGATGTCCTTGTCTTCGGTGCCGTCAATTTGTTCGGGCTTGAAGGTCTGGATGAATGCTACGGTCTTGGCAATGCGTGCCCTTAGGGCGGCGATGGTCTCTTCGTTGTCGACGTCCACGGGGATTTCGACGCCAGCCAACCGAGCCATGACGCCCTTGGCCGTATCGCAGGCGATCTGAACCTGGCGGGTCATATTGAGCATGTCTGGATAGAGGCGGAAACGGGTCAGTGCAGATTCGTCGAGCTTTTTGGCATCCACGAACGCCTGCGCCTTTTCAAGCAAGTGGCTGAGGTTGTTTAGCGCATTGGTGATTCGGGGTGCGCTGGCCTGGTACATCGAAATCGTCATGGTGTTCTCTTTTGGGTTGAGGTCGCTCAGTGTAGGTCCTTACGGTCGCTCACCGGGATCATCACTTGCTCTGATTTTGTCAGCGCGCCAGTGCGCGGAACCCTGATTTCCTAACGGAGTGCCCTGATGAAAAAGACCCTTATAACCTCTCTGGTGATGGCTTCGATTTCTGTTCTGGGTGTAGCGGCACTTGAAGGGTGCGCGGTTGGGCGCGACCAGGAGACCGTCGGCGCCTATATTGATGATTCGTCGATCACTGCGCGGGTCAAGAGTCGTCTATACGAGAGCAATAAGGTTGACGGCACAAGTATCACCGTCGAAACGCTCAATGGGACGGTCATGCTGTCCGGATTTGCCAAATCACCCGACGAAATGGCCTCAGCGGCTGATCTTGCCCGCAAAGTCCCAGGTGTGAAGCGGGTCAAGAACGAAATCTCCGTTCGCGGTTAGGTGGCATACTCGCACCAAGGACACTCGTGGTGCGAGTCGGGCCTCTCGTTCAGCTTAGCGCCTATGGTAGGTCGGTGCTAGCTGATAAACCGGCGTGGGGATCCGTTCATAACGAGCCTTCAGTTGCAGCGATAAAAACTGCGAGTAATGGCGCGATTGATGAAGGTTACCGCCATGAAACCATAGCGCCGGTACCTGGGTTGGCTTCCACATGTTGCGAAGCTCCCCCTCCCAGGGGCCAGGGTCTTTAGGGGTGTCCGATCCGAGTCCCCATACTTTTCCAACTCGGTCAGCGACCTCGGGTGAGATCAAATCGGCCAGCCAGGCATTCATTGATCCATAACCCGTGGCATAAACGATGAGATCGGCGGGCAGTTCCGAGCCATCGGTCAAGGTGATGGAGCTTGGATTGATACGCGCGATGTTGACGCCACTTCGCAGATGAATCGAGCCGTTCGCGACCAGCTCAGAGGCGCCCACATCAATGTAATAGCCAGAGCCTCGGCGCAGGTATTTCATGAACAAGCCCGATCCATCCACGCCAAAATCGAGCATGAATCCGGCTTTTTCAAGGCGCTCGTAGAGGTCCGCGTCACGGCGTTTCATCTCGTCATAAACGGGGACTTGAAAGGGCGCCATGATCTTGTACGGGATCGAGGCGAACGTCAGATCCGCTAGATCTGTGGTCATGCCGGATTTCACGGCGGCTTCGGAATACAAGCCACCCAGTGCCAGTTCCATCAACGAGTCGGACGGCGCAATATGCGTGGAGCTCCGTTGAATCATGGTCACGTCGGCGCCATGCTCCCAAAGCGCAGCACAAATGTCGTGCGCCGAATTGTTTGACCCAAGGACTACGCAGTGTTTGCCTCGATACGCTTCGGGCCCGGGGTGTTTACTCGAATGATGCTGATCGCCGTTGAAATGGTTGGCGCCCTCGATTTCGGGCACATGTGGATATCCGGAGACCCCGAGCGCGAACACCAGCTGCTTTGGACGTAGTGTGAGCGGCTTACCTTCGCGCTCCACCTCGACAACCCACTCCTGTTGCGCCTCATCAAAATGAGCCTTGCGAGCGAGGGTTGCGCCCCAGTAATTCAGCTCCATTACGCGTGTGTACATCTCGAGCCAGTCGCCGAGCTTGTCTTTGGGCGCAAAGACAGGCCAGTCATCGGGGAATGGCAGATACGGCAGGTGGTCGTACCAAACCGGATCATGAAGACAGAGGCTCTTATAGCGATTGCGCCACGAATCACCGGGTCGCTGATTCTTTTCCACGATGATGGTCGGCACGCCTAGCCGACGTAGCCGCGCCCCCAGAGCGATACCGCCCTGGCCGCCTCCGATGATCAGGACATACGGCTGCTCGGTGTAGCCCAAGTTACGTTGCTCTTCCTCACGCTGCTCGAGCCAGGTCTGGCGGCCGGGATGAACGCCGTGCTCTGCCCCCATCCGGCGGCGGGTCCCTTTGTGCTCTTCGTGCCCAATGAGTTCAGTCATCGTCGTGAGCAGGGTCCACGCCCGGCCATGACGCAGTCTCAGGTGCCCGCGGCCTCTTGAAACTGCGGTCTCAAAGGTGAACCACGTATCAATCACCCCATCCGCCTCGGTGGGACTTCCCTCAACGCTGAAGTGACCCGGGTCGACCTCGCTCAGTCGCTTCTCCAACATGGCCTGAATCGCGTCTGGACCTTCCTGGGTGCAGATGTTCCAGGTAAAACTCACCAGATCGCGCCAATAGCAATCGGCATCGAACAGGCCCATCACGCGGTCGAGATTTCGTTCCTTCAGCGCCGCTTCGAAGTCGGCAAGCCACTGGGTGGCGATCTGCACAGGGGGTAACGCGAGGTCGGTCATGGCTGCCTCATTGGATTAAAGATTAGAACAACATTCAACTCCGACTGCAGCGGGTTGTGAACCCCGTAACAACCCGGGTTCGTGAGAACCCTTGGTTAAGATCGACCGGGCTGGCTTATGCAACAATTTGGGTCTTCCCGAGGAGCGTGAGTTCCCCCGTGTGTGCACATTACGAAAATGTTCCAGCCCCGGATTGGTTTCCGGATTTCTTTGGATCGACGCCCCCCGATTCCCCCGGCAAACTCGATTTGTGGCCGGGGTACCTCGGCTCGTTCGTTCGACTGGCGCCAGGACTGACTGAGGCTCAGACGACCGAGAACTCCAAGGCCCCGAGGCGTGAGACGCTTAACGGGCTCTTCGGGCTTTTGCCCCACTGGGCAGTCGACGAAAAGCTCGTACGAAGTACTTACAACGCACGCAGTGAGACCGTTGCGTCGAAACCAAGCTTTCGGGACGCGTGGCGCAAAGCGCGTCATTGCATCATCCCGGCACTTGCGATCTACGAACCCGATTGGCGGAGCGGTAAGGCGATTTCGACCCGAATCGAACGCGCGGATGGCCGCCCGATGGGCATTGCAGGCCTGTGGGACACCTGGAAAAAGCCTGATGGTTCCTGGTTAATGAGCTATACGATGCTCACGATCAATGCCGACGAGCATCCATTGATGCGCGATTTTCATAAGCCCGCTGACGAAAAGCGGATGGTTGTGATCCTGCCTGAATCGTCCTATGAAGGCTGGCTAAGCGCACCAGCTAAGGAGAGCGCTGCCTATCTGAATCCGTTTTCGGCAGCAGATCTTGTAGCCCGACCGCAATTGGTTAGCGGTCGATCCGGCTGATTTTTGAACCCTCAAAGGTCAGGTTGTACATCAAGCCTTTGCCCGAAAATATGAAGCCGATGATGGGTCGGTTGAGCGTTTCGGAGTCAATCGCACCGCCGGCCCCAAGGGTGGCGACGGCTACGCTTGCATCAACGCCCGCTTTCCAGCCCTGGCTCTGTCGAAAGGTGTCGAGTGCGCTCTGATTCATGAACAGGATGACCTGATTGCGGGCCTGCGCGCCCAACTGAAACCCAATCGACGCGGCCGCGATGCTGTAGTAACCCGCGTGCGCCCCTTTGATTTGAAGGACGCCTTCGCCGTATTCTCCCCCCAGTCCGATACCCGCTTTGATGACATTCGGGAACACCAGAACGCCTGCTGCCTTCTTGGCAAGCTCGAACCCAGCAGGGGCCTCGGACTCAAAATTCGTCAGAGCCTCGCGCACTCGAGCATCGATTTCTTCACGCGAAGCGGCTCCAGCGCTGGCGCCTTGCAGCAGAAAGAGTGGGACCAACAGATAACGGACGAGGCGGGCGAGCATCTGGGGCATGAGCTTGATCCTTCGAAAGGTGCTAGCGGGTGGCGCGGACCCTAGGCGTAGGTAACCCAATCAGTAAAGTCGGGGGCATCAAGGTGCGGCAAGGTATTGAAGGTGTGCAGTGAGCAACGCTTCGGGTTGAAGTGCAGTTCCGTGACGGCGCTATTCCGAATCCGAAGGTTCAATTCGATTGTGGCCTCGGGTGGTACTCCAAGGATGTGACCGACCGCCGTCGAAATCGGACCGCCACTCGAGACGATGAGCACGTGACCGCCGAAATTGTCTCTGACGTGATCAAGCGCGCTCGTAACACCCCGCACAAAATCCGCATAAGTCGGCATCCCGGCAGGTTCGACCCGGCCTTGCATCCATTGCGTCAGGCCGTCTCGTAAGAGTCGGAAATGATGTCGGTAGAGCTCGGGTGTGTCGGGTTTTGCCAGCTTTCCAGGATGCACGGTCGCGATCACGGCTTCACTATCGTATTCATTCAGACCTGGCCAGCGCAGCGCCGGCAGTATCGTTTGGGTGCCTGCACAGATGGCGGCATGGGTCTGAATCTGCCTCTGAAGGGTGCCCGTCAGCGCAGCTTCAAATTGAATACCCTTCTGGGCGAAGTATTCTCCGAGTCGTTGGCTCTGTTGTTGGCCGAGTGTGCTGAGCTGGTCATAATTCTCCGCGCCAAATGAGGCCTGACCATGGCGGACGAGGTAGATGTTTCCCATGGCGCGATTATGCGACGAATACGAAATAACGAAGGATTGAAGGACGGGATGGAGGGTGTGAAAATATGAAACAAGGCGAACCGACTCCGGTAGATGATTTGCCGCCATTTCGGCCAATCGGAGACTTGCTCCGTGAACACGCGCGTGCCCGGCCGCTGCATCCCGCCATTGTTCAGGGCGAAACCTGCCTGACTTGGGCTGAACTCGATCAGCGGATGGATCGGGTCGCAGCGTCACTTCAACGGGATGGCCTGGTTGCGGGCGATTCGGTCGTTCTTTGTGGTGGCATGACGCCATGGTTGGCTGCCATTTTCCTCGGGGCATTGCGGGCCGGGCTTGTGGTCGCGCCACTGGCTTACTCGGTGACGGCGGCAACCTTCGCAGCCATGTTGCAGGACGCAAATCCGAAGCGCCTTTTTGTGGATGAGATCGGGTTTGGTCTGGTGCCTGAACAGCATTGGGGCGCTTGTGTGGCCATTGAAGCGGGTGCTCCGTGCCGTTCTTTGGAGTCTTGGCTCGAACCAGTGGGTGTGCAGCCTCGGCCGGTCGAATTAGTGCCCGAGTCGGCTTTCAATATCATTTACTCGTCTGGAACGACCGGCATTCCCAAGGGCATCGTTCAGCCTCATGGGATGCGATGGCTGCATATCCATCGCGGACTGCAGTATGGCTACAGCTCGTCGACCGTGACCTTGCTGTCGACGCCGCTGTACTCAAACACCACGTTGGTGGTCTTTTTTCCGACCCTGGGCTTTGGTGGCACGGTCCATTTAATGGCGAAGTTTGATGCCGGCGAGTGGTTGAAGCTTGCTGCGCGCGAGCGGGTGACGCACACGATGTTGGTTCCGGTGCAATACCGCCGCCTGATGGCGCATCCGCAGTTTGACGCGCATGATCTTTCTGCGTTCCAGATGAAGTTTTCCACCAGTGCGCCATTTGCAGCTGAGATCAAGGCCGATGTGCTGAAACGCTGGCCCGGTGGACTGGTCGAGTTCTACGGAATGACCGAAGGCGGTGGAACTTGCATTCTCGAGGCGCATCTCCACCCGGACAAACTCCATACCGTTGGCCCCCCCGCTGCAGGACACGACCTTCGATTGATTGATGACCATGGGGTGGAGTTGCCATCGGGTGAGCCCGGCGAGGTGGTTGGACGATCACCCGCAATGATGATCGG
>RFPW01000116.1 GCA_009925965.1 Betaproteobacteria bacterium | reverse complement strand
GCGATCGCGGCGTCGACCAGAGGGAAACCGGTGCGCCCCTCAGTCCATGCAAGAAATCGGGCCTCAGCGGCTTCGTCGTCCGCAAATCGGATTCGATCGTAGTCCGGTTTAAAGGCCGATTGGGTGACGTGCGGCCAGTTGGCCAAAATTTGGACGTAAAAATCGCGCCATATCAGCTCGGCCAACCAGCTTGTGGCGCCGTCTGACGCGACCGCATCCGTCTGTTGAATTTGAAGCGCGGTCTGCACCAGTTGGCGGATTGAAATGGTTCCAAAGCGCAGATGAACCGATAAATAGGAGGGGCCGCGAATCGCCGGGAAATCGCGATGACGGCGGTAATCTCCCATCCGTTGCGCGAACGATTCGAACAGTGACTGCGCCGCGGCCTCCCCAGGTTGTATGCCGAGGGCCTTCAAGTTGGTCGGCTCAAATCCGATGGCATCCAGACCCGGAGGGCCGGACCAGGGGCCAAGCAGGTTCTCCGGCGTTGCGGTCAATTCAAGAGGCCACGGCGCGAGTGCTGCCGCGAAGGGCAGAACGGGGTGCGGCGTTAAATGAGACGACGTGAGGTGCTTGAGCCACGCGTTTCGGTAGGGGCTGAAGACCGTGTAGCCGCTCCCCGCGGCCGTGCGTAAGGCCTGGGGCGCGAAGATCACGTGATCCAGAGACTGTTCCAGTCCGATTCCGGCGGACTTGAGCGAGCGTTCGACCTCTTGATCCCGATCGATGGCGGACGGCTCAAAGTCACGATTGATATAAACGGTTTCGCACTGCAGCTGCTGTGCAAGCCAGGGGATGGCGTCTCGCGCAGGCCCTTTCAGGACGATCAAATGGCCCGCGGGCGAGAGTTTGCCTAGGTTGGCGTGCAGTTCTTCGAGTGCGCCATGAATGAACTCGACCCGCCGGTCTGAGCGACTTGGCAGCGCGTCAAGGATCTCCGTGTCAAAGACGAAGACGCACCAGACGCGCTGGCAAGCCTGCAAGGCTCGGGACAGTGCGAAGTGATCGTTGACGCGCAGGTCGCGTCGGAACCAAACCAAACCATTCATGAGCCGGATTGTGTCCTGTCTAAGCGCCCCCTTACAATGTGGGGATGAATCCAGTTCCTGATTGTGTTGCGCTTGCCAACCACTTCCTGATCGCCATGCCAGCCATGGACGATCCAAACTTTGGACGTACCGTCATTCTCCTCGCTGAGCACAGCGACCGGGGTGCGCTGGGCTTGGTCATCAATCGACCGATGGCCGATCTTGATCTCGGCGGTCTATTTGACCGGATCGACCTGAAGCTTGAGATTTCGCCGCTCGCGAGCACGCCGGTTTTTGTCGGGGGGCCGGTGCAGTCCGACCGTGGTTTTGTGCTCCATCGGCCAGCCGGACATTGGAGTTCGACCGTGGTGATTGGGGAGCACTTGGGACTGACGTCTTCGAAGGACGTTTTGGAGGCGGTGGCCGCAGGACGGGGCCCACCTGAGTTGCTGGTGACGCTGGGCTATGCGGGCTGGGGTCCCGGGCAGTTAGAGCAGGAGCTCGCACAAAACGCATGGCTGACCGTTCCGGCGTCGCCCGACCTGATTTTTTTGACACCAGTGGCGCAGCGGTTTGATCAGGCGATCAAGCTTCTGGGCTTTGATCCGGCCTTTTTGTCGGCGTCAGCAGGTCATGCCTGATCGGGCGCCTCGGCCTGATCAGCTCGTCGGGACAGTTACCCGGGCCGAGACCATCTTGGGATTTGATTTCGGGGAACGCCGCATTGGTGTGGCGGTGGGTAATACGTTGACTGGGGGCGCGTCGCCGGTCACGATCGTTCAGGCGATTGAGACCCAAGTCCGTTTTGCCCAGCTGGGTCAGTTGATTGCGCAGTGGTGCCCGGACCGACTCGTGGTCGGACGTCCCACCCACTCGGACGGCAAGCCGTTGCCGGTGACGGCCCGTTGTGAGCGTTTTGCCCGCCAGTTACAGGGACGGTTTGGCAAACCTGTTCATTTGGTCGACGAGAATTATTCAACGACCTCGGCCCGTGCGCTCGATGATGAGGCCCGGACGGGCTATCGCGGGCGTGCTTCGCGCGAAGATGAGGATGCAGCGGCCGCGGCGATTGTGTTGCAACAATGGCTCGATCAGCCGACGCCGGCGCTGACTTGATGGGCACGCTAACGCGAGAGCCGGAAGATTCAGTGGGCGCGGTGGATGCAGACCGCGCGTATCTTCACCTCCTCGATCAGTTGCGAAAGGTCCTTGCCGATGAGAGTCGGTCGCCCGTGCTTGTGGGGGTTCATTCCGGGGGTGCATGGCTGGCGGAGCGATTGCATTCAGACCTCGGCCTGAACTCCCCCTTGGGCTATCTCTCCAGCGCATTCCATCGCGATGATTATGGTTCGAGGGGATTGCCTACCAACATTAAGCCAACCGTCCTGCCCTTTGATGTCGAAGCGGCTGATCTGATTGTGGTCGATGACGTGTTGTTTACCGGACGAACAGCCCGAGCGACGCTCAACGAGATCTTTGATCATGGCCGACCCGCTCGAGTCGAGCTGGCTGTGCTGGCCGATCGTGGGGGGCGCGAGTTGCCGATTTCGGCGCGGTTTGTGGGTGCATCGGTTTCGCTCCGGGGCACCCAGCAGCTGGTGTTATCGCAAGACACGCAAGGACACTTTTCGTTTCGTGTCGAATCGTAGTCAAACCATGCCTGAATCCGAAGGACCCCGATGATCCGGCGCCATCCCCAGATTGATGGCCAGGGGCGCCTGCGTCATTTGCTCTCGATTGATGGCCTGCCCAAGGCGATGATTGAGCGGGTACTTGATACGGCATCAGCGTTTCTTGATGTCAGCGATCGCACGGTTAAGAAGCTGCCCCTATTACGTGGACGGAGCGTATTCAATCTTTTCTTTGAAAATTCAACACGAACAAGAACGACGTTTGAAATCGCAGCGCAGCGACTCTCTGCGGATGTGTTTAATCTGAATATCTCTGCCAGTTCCGCCTCCAAGGGCGAGAGCTTGCTGGATACGATCGATAACCTGGCCGCGATGAACGCGGACTTGTTCGTTGTGCGGCATGCGCAGAGCGGGGCGCCCTTTCTGATCGCACAGCATCTGGATCAACTCGGCAAGGACGTTCACGTCATCAACGCGGGAGACGGTCGTCACGAGCATCCGACGCAGGCCTTGCTAGATGCTTACACGATTCGTCATTTCAAGAAGAACTTTACCGGTCTGCGGATCGCGCTCGTGGGCGACATCCTTCATTCGCGGGTTGCCCGCAGCAATATCCACGCATTGACCACGCTGGGGGTCCCCGACGTTCGGGCGGTTGGGCCCGCCACCTTGTTGCCAGGGGGGCTCGAGTCGATGGGCGTGCGGGTGTTTCATGACATGCGCGAGGGCTTGCGGGATGTCGATGTGGTGATCATGCTGCGCTTGCAGAACGAGCGCATGCGCGGCGCGCTACTACCCAGCGCTCAGGAGTATTTCAAGCACTACGGCCTGACGCCAGAGAAGCTCGCCTATGCGGCCCCAGATGCCATCGTGATGCACCCAGGCCCCATGAACCGTGGCGTCGAGATTGACAGCGCTGTAGCGGATGGCCCGCAAGCGGTAATTCTGTCGCAGGTAACCTTTGGGATCGCGGTCCGCATGGCGGTTCTGGGGATGATCGCGGCATGAAGATTTCGATCCTGAACGGTCGCGTCCTGATCCCGTGCGAGCGGTCTGCTCCGAAGGATGATCAACATGGGAGCAGGGCTGATCTGCACATCGCCGATGGGCGGGTGATCGCGATCGGCGACCCGTCATCGAGTCCGTCGGGTGTTCTGCCGGATGGGTGGGTTCCTGATCGTGTCATCGATGCGCGCGGAATGCTCGTCGCGCCTGGGCTCGTGGACTTGGCGGCTCGATTGCGTGAGCCAGGTTTTGAGTATCGCGCGACGCTCGAGAGTGAAATGCAGGCTGCCCTGGTGGGCGGTGTGACGGCCTTGGTTTGTCCGCCGGATACCGATCCACCGCTCGACGAGCCGGGCTTGGTCGAGATGCTCAAGCATCGCGCCCGCGGGCTCGCTGGAGCGCACCTCTACCCCTTGGGGGCACTTACCGTGGCTTTGCAGGGCACTGTGATCACTGAGATGGCGGAACTCGCGGAGGCGGGTTGCGTTGGCTTTTCGCAAGCAAATGTCGCGATAGCCGATTCGCAGGTCTTATTGCGTGCGTTGCAGTACGCGAAGACGTTTGGTTTTCAGGTCTGGTTGCAGCCGCAGGATCCCTGCCTGGCCCGAGGCGGGATCGTCCACGCGGGCCCGCTGGCGAGTCGGATGGGATTGCCGGGTATCCCCGTCATTGCCGAGACGGTGGCGCTGCTGACGATACTCGAACTGGTAAGAGTCACGCAGGCACGGGTTCATTTTTGCCGACTGTCATCGGCTGCCGGTGTGGCCCTGGTCAGGGCGGCAAAGCTCGAAGGCTTGCCGGTGACCTGCGATGTTTCGGTGCATCACTTGCATGTCACGGATCAGGATATCGGCTGGTTTGATGCCAATCATCGAGTCGATCCGCCGTTTCGATCACAGCGTGACCGAGATGCCATTCGTGCTGGTCTTGAGGATGGCACCGTTGATGCAATTTGTTCGGACCATACGCCTGTCGATGATGATGCAAAGGCGTTGCCTTATGGTGAGGCCGAGCCAGGAACCACTGGTCTCGAACTGCTCTTGCCGCTGGTCTTAAAGTGGGCCACTGAAACGCGCACCCCACTTGCGCGCGCGATTGCCACAATCACGACCGGCCCTGCGGCGATTGTCGGGGTTGATCAAATGGCGGGCACCGGTGCCGGTATGTTGGCGGTTGGGGCGGTTGCGGATCTGATGATTTTTGATCCGGACGCCTTGTGGACGGTGGACCGCAATAGTCTGGTCAGTCAGGGGCGCCATTCGCCGTTCCTGGGCTATGAACTGGCGGGTCGTGTCATGACGACCTTTGTCGCGGGGCAACCGATCTTCGAACGCGTATGACTGAATGGGCTTGGTGAACTGGCGCCTCGTGCGCGCGGCGTGGCGGCTGTTTTGGATGTCGATTTGCCTCCTGGCTGGGTTGGCGGCGGCATTGACTGTGATGCGCTCACTGTCGCCGAACCTTCAGCGTGGACTGATCCGAACCTGGGCGCGTTGGACTCTTCGTGCTGCCGGTGTTCGGGTCAAGGCAACCGGAAAACCCTTGATATCAGCGGGATTGGTTCTACCCAATCACGTCAGTTGGCTTGACATCTTCGTGATTGACTCAGTCGCGCCATGCTCCTTCATTGCAAAAGCCGAGATCCGAAGTTGGCCATTGGTCGGCTTTCTGTGCGACCGCGCGGGCACCCTGTTTATCGAACGTGGTCGACGCCACGCTGTGCATCAAGTCCTCCAAACTGCAACTGAGCAACTCCGTGCGGGGGGACGGGTGGCTGTCTTCGCCGAGGGGACAACCAGCAATGGAACGGTTGTTCTCCCTTTTCATGCCAATCTGATCGAGGCGGCGGTGCGCGCGGATTGCGTCGTTCAGCCCGTAGCGTTGCGCTATGAAGACAGGTCGGGTCAGCGCTCAACAGCTGTGGAATTTGTCGGTACCACGACATTTGCACAGTCGCTCTGGCGCGTTCTCGCAGAACCAGAAACGAGGGCGGTGATGGTTCCGCTTGCGCCGCTCGCCCCTCCTAATCGACCTGAACCGCTTGACCCCGCCCAAAGTAAAGGCCTGCGAAATCGACACGCACTCGCCAAAGCGGCTGAGGCCGCCGTTCGGCAGACGCTCTTTCCCTCGCCGGTTGGGGCCGAGATTGGCGCCGAGAATGTGGTCGAGATTGGGACTGAGGTTGAGACCTGAGTCAGCGTTCGCCCGAACAGTCGAATTGAAGGATGTGACGATCGCGCAACCGTACCGCGGACAGCTGACCGCCCCAGACACAGCCCGTGTCGAGCGCGATCAGATTGGGGTGGTTGATCAGGCCGAGCGTTGACCAGTGTCCGAAGACGACCGTGACTTCTGCGGTCTTCCGGGAGGGGCAGTCAAACCAAGGGACGTGACCAACGGGGCCGGCGCCGAGGGCTTCCTTGGTGACGAAATCCATTGTTCCCGAGGGCGTTGTGTAGCGGATTCGGGTCAGCGCATTCACGATCACCCGCAGTCGATCATTGCCGCGCAGCGAAGGGTTCCAGGCATTCGGCAAATCACCATACATGGTCGCAAGGAATTCACGCCAGCTCGGGCCTCGCAACTCCGCCTCCACTTCGCCGGCCAATGCGAGGACCTCCGTTGCGCTCCAGCTCGGCAAGACACCCGCATGAACAAGTAGGTGCCCCGACGAGAAGACCGCGAGGGGACGATGACGCAGCCAGTGCAGCAATTCTTCACGGTCGGGTGCGGACAGTATTGGGTTCAGCGTGTCGCTCCGGTGCACACGGCGCACTCCGGCCGCAACAGCGAGCAGGTTCAGGTCATGATTGCCGAGCACGGCGGTGGCTCGATCGCCCAGTGCACGAACGCGGCGCAAGGCACCGAGCGAGTCTGGCCCGCGGTTGACGAGATCGCCTGCGAACCAGAGTGCGGGCTGCGCCTCGAATTCGGTGTCGGCACCACCATCAATTTGCTGCAGGAGGCGATCGAGCGCATGACAGCAGCCCTGAAGGTCGCCGATGACGTAAATGTCAGTTGGGTTCATCGCACTTCGTGTCATGGTTCAACAGGCCGTTACACTAGCGTGGCTGAGGGCACTTGCGCAGCGCGATTTCTGGTTTC
>RFPW01000115.1 GCA_009925965.1 Betaproteobacteria bacterium | reverse complement strand
GCAACCGTAAGGCCCTGCAATGCGACCAGCGCAGTGACCCTGCTCGGTGGCATGCCCAGAACACCCAGCAGCGCCAGAACCGCGCGTTGGCGTCGGACCGCAAGCGTCAAAGCAGTCCAGACCAAGAACGCCCCTGTAAACAGCGCCACGAGGGCGAGCACGGCGAGGTTGACGCGATAGGCTCGCGACAAATTAGACATACGTTGCACCGAGGCATCTGGCTCCAGAAGCTCAAGTCCCTTGAAGCCGGCACGGGTTAAGCGATCGTGCAGTCGGCCAATGGCAATCGCTTTGGGCAGGGTGGGATCCAGACGGAGGTCGATTCGGCTCAGCCGTCCAAGTGCATTAAAGCGCCACTGCGCTGTCGCCAGATCCGTGAGCAGAATCCGGTCATCGAGATCGACGGATCCTGCGACCTCGAGCCTGACTTTGCTGAGGCCTACGATCAGTTCGATTGAATCGCCGTTGGCTGGCGAACCAAACTGCCTGCGGGATTGTTCGGACAGGAATACCTGATCGGCTGCAAACAGCGCAGACAAAGAACCACGATCTGTTTCGGCTGTCGCCGGGGTTGGGAGAAGGGCTGGCGTGACAGCAGCCGCCCGCAGCACGTCGACTCCGACGACGCGGTAGGCATCCTGACGAGAAGAACCGAGGCGCAGGTCGAGCACTGGGCTGGCTTGCGCCACTTCTGGCGCACTGGCGACGACTGGCCAGACGGATTCATCGAAGAGGCCTGCGGAACTGACCAGTTGCAACTGCGCATTGCCGTTGACACGTGCAATCGCGTCGCGGAACTCATCGAGAGCGGAGCCATTGACCAGATGAATTGCCAGAGCCATCGCGACACCGCTTGCGATCGCGATGATTGCGACGATCCAACGCCCGGGTTGCATTCGCCATGCGGCCAGGAGCCACCATCGCGCAATCACGCCGAAGTTGTTGATCATCGGCGAGTGGTTTGATCAACCAGTCGATCGGGCTCCAGCCGGAGTGTACGGTCGGCGCCTGCCGCCGCCTGGGTCGAATGAGTGACCATGAGAATCGATGACCCAACCGCGCGGGCTTCGGCACGCAACAAGGTCAGCGCACGTTCGGCCGAATGGGGATCCAGGTTGCCGGTGGGCTCGTCGGCCAGAATGATTTGCGGTCGATGAATGAGCGCCCGGGCGAGTGCAACGCGCTGTTGCTCGCCGCCCGAAAGCTCACCTGGAAGCGCTCGCAGCCGGTCGCCCAACCCAAGTCGGCTCAGAAGATCCTCAGCTGCAAGCTTTGCGGCCCGCTCATTGCCGCCACCAAGCAGGTGGGGCAGGGCAATGTTCTGTTGAACATCGAGATGTGGAATCAGGTGGAAGGCCTGGAAAACGAATCCGATCAGACGCCCCCGCAGGCGTGCGGCCGCATCGGTTTCCAGTTGATCGATCCGGATCATTCGATCGCCATCCCGGAGTTCGATCGACCCCGCGTCTGGGCGGTCGAGTCCAGCGATGAGATGCATCAGCGTGGATTTGCCGACGCCAGATTCCCCAACGATTGCGACGCACTCACCGCAGCTGACCTCGAGGTCGATCTCGCGAAGTACCCAGCGATCGTTTTGCCCTGCTCGCGCGCCACGGTGCAGTCGGCCGACGCCGCGAACGACCAGCGCAAAGTCGCCCCGTGGCGTCGCCGTCATCAGTCGATGATGTCCGCGCACGCATCCAGTGGGACGGCCACCGCCTTGCCAACCACAGGGACTGTCTTAACGACCGCAGCCGAAATCCGGCAAGGGGCTGCCAGAACACTGCAGCCGGAAAGGGTCGTCAGCAGGATCGCCGATACCAGCAGCGGAATAGTGGGGCGGCGGGTGCGTTGCGGGGCGAGTGTGTCTTGCATCTTGGTCACTTTTAGGTCAATTCTGGCGGCAAGTTGGCGCCAATGGCGCTCCCCATCGAGGTGGAGAAACCGGCATCAACGTAGGTGATTTCGGCGGTGACTCCGCCCGCGAGATCAGACAGCAGGAAGGCGGCAACGTTGCCCACTTCTTCCGAGGTGACGTTGCGGCGTAACGGTGCATTTTTAGCAACCACATCCAAAATGCCGGAAAAGCCTTTGATTCCGCTGGCGGCAAGGGTGCGGATCGGGCCGGCCGAGATGCCATTGACGCGGATTCCCTGAGGTCCAACCGCTTCGGCCAGATACCTGACTGAGGCCTCGAGCGAGGCTTTCGCTAGCCCCATGGTGTTGTAGTTGGGGACCATTCGGACTGCCCCCAGATACGACAGCGTGAGCATGGCGCCGCGTCTGCCCTGCATCGCGGGAAGTGCACCTCGGGCCAACGCGACGAAGCTGTAAGCGGAAATGTCATGGGCGATCCGAAACGACTCGCGCGTGGCTCCTGCGAGGAATTCGCCGGCAATTGCTTCTCGAGGTGCAAATGCGATGGCGTGTACCAACCCATCAAATCCATCGGACCAATGCTTTGCCAGCGCCTCGTAGAGGTGGTCGATTTGAGCGTCTTCGGCGACATCGCAGGGCAGGGTGATCGTCGAACCAAAGTCGGCGGCGAGCCCCGCGATTCGCTCCTGAAACCGTTCGCTCTGATAGGTGAATGCCAGTTCAGCCCCCTCGCGGTGGCAGGCTCTTGCAATTCCGTAGGCGATCGATCGGTTCGAAAGCATTCCTGTGATCAGGATGCGTTTGCCGGCAAGAAAACCCATGATGTCTCAGTTGAAGTAAGGAATGAGGTGATTAGCGCTGACGTGTGGGGCGGTCGCGTGGAGCAGGGGTGGATTTGCGGGCGCCCTTTTGTTCGGCCGCCTTAGTGGGGGCGGGCGCTTTGGAGGACTCTCGTTGGCCGGTGCGCCGCTGTTCCCGCGAATTCTCGGCCTTCGCTGGCCGGCCCTTTGCTGGAGGTGTTGGTGCTTGGACGGATCGCCCTTTGACGCTTGATTCTCGCTTGGGCTCCGGCGCGCGCTCCGATTTGGGCGGTGGAGCGGACTGGGGTCGGGTCTGGGTCGACTGAGTTCGCGGCAGTTCTTGTCGGACCGGTGCTGCCGTGCTCGAAACCGCCGCCGTTCGAAGCGGGCCCATCGCTGGCGCAGCAACCGGGTTTGTCGGCGCTTTGGCGGATACCGAAGGCGCGATCGGGGTAGTCGGTGATGGTTTGGTGCTTGACTGCGTGACGGGCGGTGGCGGGTCGGGCTCCGCGAGGGCGACTTTGATCACCTGACGGTCGCCATTCTCGGTCGTCACCACCGTTTGCGATTGAGCGGGCCGAACGATGAGGCGCATCCCGCGTCGGGCAGTGTCGCGCAGTCCGTTCCAGGCCCGTAGCGCGGCGATGGTGATACCGTATCGATTGGCGATCGATTGCATATTCTCTTGCCGACCCACCAAGTGGCGTTGGGCAGGCGTATCCACCAATTCGTAGACTCGAGGTGCGATGAACTGCTCAACCAGGGTCTCATCCTGGACTTCCTTCTGCGGCGCGAGGATTCGGGTTCCCGGAAGCAGGCGGGCTTGGGTATTCAGGCCGTTGGCGCGGCGTAATTCGCCACCACTCAGACCCGATCGATGTGCAACCGCATCGATGGTTTCACCCGGGCGAATCGTCAGGGGTTGCCAAGAGGCCAGCGGTTTGCGCGCACTCGCGTGCTGGTCCATCGCCTCCAAAAAGCGCTGAACCCGCTCCGTGGGCAAGATGATGACGTTGTTGCGACTCGCCGTAATCACTGGGCGATTGTGGGCAGGATTGAGCGCAAGAAACTCTTCGACCGTCATGCCGGCGAAACGGGCCGCGAGGCTCAGATCAATCGGTCGAAGCTTTTCGAGGGTTGCAAAATAGGGCTCGTTCGGGATGCCGGGCAGCTCAAATCCGGTGGCTTGGGCACGCGCCACGATATTGCGCAATGCCATCAGTTTGGGAACGTAGTGCCGAGTTTCGTTGGGCATGTCGAGTGACAGGTAATCCGTCGGACGCCCACGCGTCGCATTCTTGCGCATGGCTCGCTGGACTGCCCCTTCGCCCCAGTTATAAGAGGCTAGAGCCAGAAACCAGTCATTGCCCTGCATTTCGTAGATTCGGGTGAGATAACCCAGAGCGGCATTGGTGGACTGCAAAACGTCTCGACGCTGGTCGACCCACCAGTTCTGGGAGAGGTCGTAATTCCTTCCTGTCGATGGGATGAACTGCCAAAGCCCGGCCGCTTTGGCCGATGACAGTGCGACCGGATTCATCGCGCTTTCTACAAACGGTAGCAGCGCAAGTTCGCTGGGTAACCCACGCCGTTCGATCTCTTCAACAATAAAAAACAAGTAGCGTCCGCCGCGCTCAAACATGCGCTTGAGGCCGTCCGGGCGAGACAGGTATAAGCGCTCATAGTTGGCCACTAGCGGGCTGTTGAGGTCTGGGAGCCTGTATCCCGCACGAATCCGATCCCATAGGTCCCGATACGGCGCTGGTGTTGTCGGTGTTGCAGAGGCCGTTGCTGTCGATGGGGCTGGCTGGGTTATGGTCTTCGGATCAAGAAAATTCTCAGCGTCGCGGGCGACGGCTTCTTTCCCTCCTGGTTCGGCAGTGCCGGGTTCGGACGATCGCTCTACGCCCGGCGTGACAATCTGGGGGGGGGGTGTCTCGGTTAGTTGGTCGGCAGTCCCTTGCGCGTTAGCGAGTTGCGCAAACACGAAGAGGATCCAGATCCAGCGCCGCATTAGCGTTGTGACAGGATGGCGGCGACGAAGTAGCTCAGTCGGCTCACGGGCGTGCTCTGGGTCAAAAACTGTCTCATCAAGCGTATCCTGCAGGCTGCGGTGACCGGATGCTAACGCGATGTCGGAACAACAAGTGAACGTAGAGCCGGTTCAAGACAAGCTGAGCGCTTGGACGGAGTGGTTGGGGTCCCCGCCGGGGCGCTACGTGTTGCAATGGCAGCAGGCACAGTATGACCGAACAGTCTGTGACTTTTTCGGATTTCACGCTGTTCAGATTGGCTTAGCCCCTTTGCCGGCCTTGCGCGAGAGCCGGATGCCACTTCGGGTTTTTTGTGCTCCGTCCCCAGAGTCGGCGGTCATGAACCCGATGCAGTCGTACTGCGAAGGTGCCGTCCGGATCGAGCGCCCCGAAGAATTGCCCTTTGAAACGGGCTCGCTGGATCTGGTGGTTCTGCCTCATTTGCTCGAATTCGCAGAGGATCCTCACCAGATCCTGAGAGAGGTTGACCGGGTCTTGCGAGCCGAAGGTCGGCTCGTGATCTCGGGTTTTAATCCTGTCAGTCTTTGGGGAATGCGCCAAGGTCTCGCCCGCGGGGTCTTACCGGACTACGTGCCGCGGCCATGCCGGATGCTGAGCGTTCCTCGCCTGCGCGATTGGTTCAAGTTGTTGTCATTTGAACTCGACCGCGGTCGGTTTGGCTGCTACGCGCCCCCATGTCGCTCTGATCAGTGGCTGGCGAGAACTGCATTCCTCGAAAAAGCGGGTGACCGATGGTGGCCGATCTGTGGTGCTGTCTACTTTTTGGCCGCGGTAAAACGCGTCAAGGGCATGCGGATGATCGGACCCGCCTGGAAGCGCACTAGCAAGGCGACGGTCGGACGCGCCGTGGTCGTCCCGCCAACAAGCCGGGACATGGGGGAGCCTTAGCGGTCAGTGCTTGAGGATCACGCCTCTCGAGCGATGCTCTTTTTTAGACGCCTGACGCCGTCAAGCAGTAAGGCGGGCGGGCGGGCAAAACACCAGCGCAGCCAGCCCTCTCCTTCAGGGCCAAAGGCAGACCCAGGGGCGAGCCCAAGTCCAACAGTCTGGACCAGGGCCTGAGCCAAGGCCACGCTGTCGTGCGTGCCCTCCAACTTGAAGAATGCGTACATCGCACCATCCGGAATCCCGGCGGTGATGCCGGGGATCGCTTGCAATGCGGTCAAAAGCGTTTCGCGACCCGCAATCAACCGTTGCCTGAAGGCCGCCAGGTCGGGCTCACCGGTCTCGATGGCGACGACCCCTGCTTTCTGGATGAAGGTTGGTGCGCAGGAGGTATTAAATTCGATGAGCTTTCCGAGGTCGCCGATGAGTTCTAACGGCGTTACAAGCCAACCAAGGCGCCACCCGGTCATCTGCCAGGTCTTTGAAAACGTGTTTGCCACGATCAGGGCGTCGTCAGGGTGCGCAATGTCCAGCATGGACGGCGCACTGGTTGAATCGGTCGGTTGGAAAACGAGCCGTTCGTAGGCTTCGTCGGACAAAATCCAGATTCTGTGGTGACGGCAATGAGCCAGAAGCCTTGCTTGATCCTCGGCGCTCATGACCCATCCCGTGGGGTTGTTGGGCGAATTGATCAGTACCGCCCGAGTGCCGGGCGTAAGGCGCGCCAGCAAAGCATCCAGATCGAGATGCCAGCGTTGACTTTGCGGGTTCAGCGAGAGGGCCACCCGATCAACAACCGCACCCAGAATCACCGGAATTTCGACTAGATTTGGCCAAAGTGGCACGACCGCCACCACCCGATCGCCCGGCGACAGGATCGCCTGGCACGCCAGCATCAGTCCGTTGACGCCTGAGTTGGTAATCGCAATACGAGCGACATCGACCGGACGGTGCAACCGGCTGAGGTAGCCCGCAAGCGATTCTCGTAATGCCGGCAAACCTAATGTCGGACCATAAAAGGTGTCGCCCGCATCGAGGGATTGTTTGGCCGCTTCCCGGATGGCCAAGGGCGTGACCCCATCCGGCTCGCCAAACCAGAACGGAAGTACATCTTCCCGCCCCATGGCCGCATTGGCGACCTGGCGAATCCGGCTTTCGCTCAGAGCCCGCACTTCAGGCCGGGCCGTGGCTACAGGAAATTGGGACAATTCGAGCTGCATTAATTCGCTGTTTTGATCCAAGATTCACTATGCTATCGGGTTAATTCAGGTTGTCTTTTGGTGAGTTTGTGAAAAGTCAAAAAGTTTCTGTCCTGATCATTTCTTTGGTTGGAATGATCTTGATTGGCGGGCTCGCCTGGAAAGAGTCAAAGACC
>RFPW01000114.1 GCA_009925965.1 Betaproteobacteria bacterium | reverse complement strand
AAATACTTTTGCCGCTGCGCCTCTGTACCGAACTGGAAGATCGGCAACATCACGAGCGAGCTCTGCACGCTCATCATCGAGCGATAGCCCGAATCGACCCGCTCGACTTCGCGCGCGATCAACCCGTAACCGACATAGCTCAAGCCCGCACCCCCATAGGCCTCCGGAATGGTCGGACCGAGCAAGCCCAGTTCGCCCATTTCCCGAAAAATACTGGCATCAACCGTTTCATGGCGGAACTGCTCAAGGACCCGCGGGCTGAGCCGGTCCTGAGCATAGGCCTGAGCGGCATCGCGCACGGCACGCTCATCGTCGCTTAACTGCGTATCGAGCAGCAGCGGATCATCCCAGTGAAAAGAAGCTTTAGCGGCCATCGCGGCACCCCATCCAATAATCTTGATCGGAGATTGTACGGCGCCTCAACGATGCCAAGCGACAACCCGCTGGCGCTGCTCTCCGAGCTTGTCGATGCCCAGTGTCATCACATCGCCCGGATTCAGAAAACGCTGCGGCTTCATTCCCATTCCAACGCCGGGAGGTGTCCCGGTGGTGATCACATCGCCTGGGAAGAGTGTCATGTAATGGCTCACATACGCCACGAGTTGAGCGACGCCGAACACCATCGTCTTGGTGTTGCCACGCTGCGCCTTTTCGCCATTCAAATCCAGCCACATCTCAAGAGCTTGTGGATCGCCCACTTCGTCCTTGGTCACCATCCAGGGGCCGATCGGCCCGAACGTCTCAGCGCCCTTGCCCTTGGACCAGGTGCCTCCACGTTCGAGTTGGAAATTACGCTCAGAAACATCATTAACCAGGCAGTAACCAGCCACGTGGTCGATCGCGTCGGCTTCCTCGATGTACTGCGCTTTGGTTCCAATCACGATACCGAGTTCAACTTCCCAATCGAGCTTGATTGAATGGGGCGGTTTGATCACGTCATCATTGGGGCCACAGATGCTCCCATTGGCCTTCATAAACATGATCGGCTCGGTCGGCACCGCCATTCCTGCCTCGGCGGCATGGTCGCTAAAATTCAATCCGATCGCCACAAACTGGCCGACGTTGGCAACGCACGGCCCCAGACGAGTCCCCGCAGCCACCACGGGCAGCGAGCCCGAATCGATCGCAGCGATCGCCGCCAGCGCGTCAGGCGACAGCATGACGCCATCAAGATCGGCGTGCCCGCGCGGCAGCCGTCCACTGAGATCACGGATCGTTCCATCGGCGGCCAGCAGGCCTGGTTTTTCGGCGCCCACGGCGCCATGGCGAAGCAACTTCATAACGACTCCTGATTAAATCAATTTCAAATCGCGCTCAAGGCGGTCAAAGCGACATCCCGCCGTCTGCAAAAATCGCCTGCCCAGTCATAAAAGATGACTCGTCGCTAACGAGATACACAAATGTCTCAGCAATCTCTTCGGCGGTGGCCAAACGGCCCATCGGCTGTCGCGCAATGAAATCCAGGCGGGCCTGATGAGGATCCGCATGAGCCTGGATGCGTTCGCCTAAAGACGGGGTATCGACCGTACCGGGACAAATACAATTAACCCGAATGTTCTGTCGGACATGATCAACCGCAAGCGCACGGGTGAATCCCGCCACCGCCGCCTTACTGGCCGCATATGCCAGACGGTTCGGAGCCGCCTTGAGCTGTCCCAACACTGACGCCATATTCAGGATCACGCCCCCACCGGACGCGATCATATGGGGCAGCATTGCCTTGGTCGTGATAAACATCGAGCGTACATTCAAATCAAAACTGCGGTCCCAGTCGTCCTCCGAACAATCGAGGATGGTCCCCTGATGGACCCAGCCAGCGCAGTTGAACAAAATATTCACCGCACCAATCTGATCAACGGTTGAGCGCACTGCAGCCGGATCTAGCACATCGAGCGGCATCGTCTGAATCCCATGGACGCCCTGCAAAGACGCCAGAAGCCCTTCATCCCGATCGGTCGCAATCACACGAGCCCCCTCACGGGCGAAGACGATTGCCCCTGCTCGCCCCATCCCCTGACCCGCTGCCGTCACGAGCGCCGTCTTGCCGTACAGGCGCTGGCGGTTCTGTGAGCCCTCAATCGTCATGCTCGTCTCCCATCAGGATGTTTTCGGTGTTTTCCCAGGTTTGACAGCCCCGGAGCCCTGTGAAATCTTATCCTGAATTGGTCAGACCACCTGACCTCTAGACCCCACGGAAACCCGAGTACGTCTTGCCAATTCAACCCATCGAAAGCCGCCGCCTATATCGGCAGATCGCCGATCAGATTGCGAGTCTGATCGACCGGGGAGACTATCAACACGGAACCCGACTTCCGCCGGAGCGCAATCTGGCCAGCCAGCTGAGCGTTAGCCGCCCCTCGGTTCGCGAAGCATTGATTGCCCTTGAAGTCGAAGGCTATGTAGAAGTCCGAATGGGCTCGGGCGTCTATGTGATTGACGCACGCCATCGTTCAATCAGCCCCCAAACCGCCCTCGATGAAGAAACCGGCCCATTTGAACTGATCGTCGCACGCCGCCTGGTCGAAGCCGAATGCGCGGCGCTCGCTGCTCGTTCCGCAACCCCCGAACAGATTGCAGCGATTCGAATGAGTCTGGATGCAATGACGGCTGCCACACAGTCACCACTGCCTCATGATCAAGAGTTTCATGTCGCAATTGCGCAGGCGAGCAACAACAGCGCCCTCTTACTATTGGTTGAAACGATGTGGGCCGAGCGTTCCCGCCCACTTTTCGCCCGACTAGAACACCATTTTGGATCGCCTGTCATCTGGCTTGACGCGATCCGCGAACACCATGCTGTTTTGGACGCCATCACCGCCCACGACCCCGTTGCAGCCCGAAAGGCCATGCGTCGACACATCGATCAGGCCGCCCGGCGATTTGGGCGCAACTGGCAGGGGCGCGACCCATCAACAAATACAGACCAATGAACGATTCGGACCACCCCCGCGCGCCCGCTGACGCAGAGACGATGATCGCGTCCTTTGCGGTCGCAGAGGAGACGATCGATCTGGGGCGTTACCGGATTGAAGAGTGGCTTGCACTTCTGCTGTTCTGGAGCTTGGCAGGCATTGTTTTTCTACAGTTTTTCACCCGTTACGCACTCAACGATTCGGCGGGTTGGACCGAAGAGATCGCCCGCTACTTGCTCATCGCCTCCGTGTTCGTCGGCGCCGCGATTGGCGTGCGGAAGAACAACCATGTTCACGTCGACTTTCTGTTTCACTGGCTGCCTAAAGGCGTCGGGCGAGCTTTGGCAGTCGTCGTCGACATCGTCCGAATCTTGTTTCTCGGTTATTGCACTGTTCTAACTGGAAAACTGATCGACCGAATTGGCAGTTCCCGGATGTCGGTGGTCGACCTACCCATGGGTCTGGTTTACGCGTTCGTCATGATCGGCTTTGCCCTGATGACCATTCGTGCCCTGCAGGGTGCGTTGCGCGACTGGAAGCGCGGTGCCAGCGTCCTGGAAAGGCCCGAACTGGCTGACACAGACGGAGCGCACTGAGATGTCGAGCGGACTCTTCAAGATCGTTTTTCTGCTGATGATGGGCGCCGGTATCCCGGTGGCCATCGCGATGGCAGGTGCTTCACTGCTATACGCCATGTTGAGCGGGAACATCCCCGACTTCGTCGTCATCCATCGAATGGTAGGCGGACTCGATTCCTTCCCGCTACTCGCTGTCCCGTTCTTCATTCTGGCTGGCAACCTCATGAATGTGGGCGGCATCACCAACCGGATCTATAACTTTGCACTCAGCCTGGTTGGCTGGATGCGCGGTGGCCTTGCTCAGGTAAACATCGTTGGTTCCGTTATTTTTTCCGGAATGTCCGGTACTGCAATCGCGGATGCTGCAGGTCTCGGCACGATCGAAATCAAAGCCATGCGCGATCACGGGTACTCGGCTGAATTCGCCGTCGGCGTTACCGCTGCATCGGCCACTCTGGGGCCCATCATCCCGCCCTCGCTCCCCTTCGTGATCTACGCGATGTTTGCCAATGTGTCGATTGGCGCCCTGTTTCTCGCCGGGATCTTGCCGGGCATCGTGATGTCGCTGCTGATGATGGCCACCGTAGCCTGGTTTGCTTATCGTAAGGGTTGGGGCGGTGACGTTAAGTTCGATGCGAGACGCATGGCGCGTGCGCTGTTGGAGCTCGCCATCGTGATCGGCTTTCCGCTCGCCCTCTGGCAACTCGCCCAACTCGACCTCAATCTGCAGCTGACTTTCGCAGTCGCTCTGGCACTCCTGTTTCTCGCGGATTGGTACTTCCGCTTCGATGCCGTGCTCCCGATGTTGACCCCGGTGCTTCTGATTGGCGGGATGACCACGGGCGTCTTCACGGCCACGGAAGGCGCGATCGCCGCCTGTGTCTGGGCGCTTGCCCTTGGCGTCTTCTGGTACCGAACCTTATCCATGCGTCAGATCATCCGGATCACGATGGAAACCATCGAGACCAGTTCGACCGTCCTACTCATTGTGGCGGCCGCATCGATCTTCGGCTGGATGCTGACAGCCACCAAGACAACGGAGGCCATCGCGACATGGGTTCTTGCATTCACCAACGACCCGATGACCTTTTTGCTCTTGGCCAATTTGCTCATGCTCTTTGTGGGTTGCTTTCTCGAACCCACTGCAGCGATAACGATCCTCGTCCCGATTCTGCTACCGATTGTAAAGACCCTGGGAATCGACCCGGTTCACTTTGGACTCGTGATGGTTCTCAACCTCATGATCGGATTACTGCATCCACCCATGGGTCTCGTTCTGTTTGTTCTAGCCCGGGTGGCCAAGCTCTCCATCGAACGCACCACGATGGCCATCCTGCCGTGGCTGGTGCCCCTGTTGCTCAGCCTCGCGCTGGTCACTTATTTCCCACAAATCAGTCTCTGGCTTCCGCGCCAGTTTCTCTAGGCCTACCTATTTTGGCAACGATGACCACAACGACGGCAACGACGATGACAACGACTGTTTCAGCGACTATCGCCCCACCCCGCTCCGTCCCCCAGGCCTTTTCAGCACCGGCTCTCGGACCTGCCTTTTTGCGTCTGAATCCGATCGATGACGTGGTGATTGCCTGCCGTGAACTGGCGGCGCAAACCTTGCTCGACTGCGCGGCCAGTGACGAATCGGGATTGCGATGCCAGGAAATCATTCCGGCTGGGCACAAGGTGGCGAGCCGCGACATCGCCGCGGGCGAATCCGTACGTCGTTATGCACAGATCATTGGGTTTGCGACCACGTCAATCGCCTGCGGCCAGCATGTGCACACCCACAATCTGGAGGTGCGCGATTTTGACCGGGACTACGCTTTCGGTTCCGGTTTTGAACCGACCCAAGCAGCCAAAGTGACCAAAACATTCCTCGGCATCCGACGTGCCGACGGTCGAATCGCGACCCGAAATTTCATTGGCGTGATCGCAACCGTCAACTGCTCGTCGACGGTGTCCAAGCACGTAGCCGCCGCCTTTGGGCCCGAGGCCCTGAAAGAATTTCCGCACGTCGACGGTATTGTGCCGCTCGGTCATCACTCCGGTTGCGGCATGGATTCAACTGGCGAAGGGATCGATCTCTTGCGCCGGACGATTGCGGGATACGCCCGGCACCCGAACTTTGCTGGAGTGGTGGTTATCGGACTTGGCTGCGAGTCGAATCAGATGGACGCATTATTCTTCGCAGAAGGACTAACGCCCGGCATGATGCTGCGCGCGATGACGATCCAGGAGACGGGTGGCACTGCAGCGACGGTTGCAGCAGCCGTGGCCGCCGTGCGCGAAATGCTGCCGATTGCCAATCAGGCGAGACGAGAGCCTGTACCCGTGTCCAACCTGGTCGTTGGCCTGCAGTGCGGTGGTAGCGACGGTTACTCCGGCATCACCGCCAACCCAGCGCTCGGCGCCGCCGTCGATCTGTTGGTGCAACAAGGAGGCACGGCCATTCTGTCGGAAACGCCCGAAATCTATGGCGCCGAACACCTTCTGACACGACGCGCCGCCTCCCGAGCGATTGGCGAGAAGCTCGTCGAGCGTATTCATTGGTGGGAAAAATACACTGAACGCAATAATGGTGAAATGAACAACAATCCCAGTCCTGGGAATAAGGCGGGCGGATTGACCACCATTCTTGAAAAGTCTCTGGGTGCTGTTGCCAAGGGCGGGACTACCGCACTGATGGGTGTTTACGAGTACGCAGAACCCGTCACAGCCCAAGGATTCGTTTTCATGGACACCCCTGGATACGACCCCGTCTCGGCCACTGGACAAGTCGCGGGTGGGGCCAACCTCATCTGTTTCACCACGGGTCGGGGCTCGGTCTATGGCTGCAAACCCGCCCCAAGTATCAAGCTCGCGACAAATAGCCGGCTCTACGCGCGCATGAGTGACGACATGGATATCAATTGCGGTGAAATCTTGGCTGGTTCGCTTTCGGTTCAAGAAGCTGGCGAACAGATCTTCGAACGCATGATCGAAGTGGCCTCTGGCTCACCCAGCCGCAGCGAAGCTCACGGGTTCGGATCCGACGAATTCGTGCCGTGGATACTCGGCGCGACGATGTGAACGACCGTGATGAACAACGTTGATGAACGTTCGATTTGACCCATACCAACCGACCTGAGAGGAGACCCTGTGATGATTCAAAATTTATTCCGCAAGGCCACGGCTGCCGTTATTGCCGGCGGCCTGTCCTTGGGCCTGACATGCAGCCTTACATTTGGCCTGACCAGCGCTGCGCAAGCCGAAACGAAACTGAAGTTCGCCCACGTCTACGAGGTTAGTGAGCCTTATCACACGTCCGCGATTTGGGCGGCCAGCGAAATCGCAAAGCGAACGAACAATCGTTACAGCATCGATGTATTCCCAGCATCACAGCTTGGCAAGGAAACGGACATCAACCAAGGTCTCACCCTAGGTACCGTTGATCTGATCTATACCGGCCAGTTGTTCGCCGGACGCTCGTACGGCCCGATCGCCGTCGGAGGTGCACCGTATATGTTCCGCGA
>RFPW01000113.1 GCA_009925965.1 Betaproteobacteria bacterium | reverse complement strand
TTGCTCGCGACGATCGCGGAGCGGGTCGAGGGCAACTTGCTGGCTGCTCATCAGGAAATCCGCAAACTGGCACTGCTCTGCCCACCGGGGAAACTCGATCCCGAAGCGGTCCATGCCGCGCTCACAGATGTTGCACGCTTTGACGCGTTCGATGTCGTAGACGCCATGCTGGCGGGTGACGCGCGTCGGGCGATTCGAGCGCTGGAAGGGCTGCAAGCCGAGGGCGTGGCAACGCCATTGGTGATCTGGGCTCTGGCCGATGGCTGTAGAACCCTCGCCCGACTGGCCGAAGCCCAAGCCCAGGGGCGCGCACTCCAACCCCTGATGCGCAGTCTGCGTGTCTTCGGAACCCGTGAGCGCCTCTATGAGCAGGCACTGCGCCGGCTCGACCGCTCAAGATCAAACAAGCCCGCAGCGGCATCGATCGCAGCCGCCGCGCTGGCTGACTGTGCTCAGGCAGATAGAATTGCGAAGGGTCTCGACAGTGGCGACCCTTGGCAGGCATTGTTACGAGTCGCAATGCGCGTTGCCGGAGCCCCCGTGTTTGCTGAATTGATCGGATGAATCCACTCCAACACATCGAAGAACTGGGCCGCAATGCCAGAACCGCCTCGCGGGTTTTGGCACGGGCGTCGACCCGCGCCAAGAACGATGCCCTGCACGCCATTGCTGAGGCTATTCATAACGATCGAGATGCGCTACAAGTCGCCAATGTGAAGGACCTCGCCGAGGGTCAGACCAACGGCCTCGACTCGGCCTTTCTCGACCGCCTGACGTTAAACGACAAGACCATTACAGCGCTCATGGATGGCCTTGCCCAAGTCGCTGCGTTGCCCGATCCGATTGGTGAAATTACCGACCTTCGCCCTCAGCCAAGTGGGATTCGGGTTGGTCGGATGCGAGTGCCTCTGGGGGTGATTGGGATCATTTATGAGGCTCGACCGAACGTCACGATTGATGCCGCCGCACTTTGTCTAAAGTCCGGAAACGCCACGATCTTGCGCGGTGGCCGTGAAGCCATTCACTCGAATACCGCGTTGGCTCAGTGCATCTCAGCCGGTCTGATCGCAGTCGGACTCCCGGCGCACGGCGTTCAGGTCGTACAAACGACCGATCGGGCCGCAGTCGGCGCGCTGATCACGAGCCCACAATGGGTAGATGTGATCGTACCTCGCGGCGGAAAGAGTCTCATCGAAAGAATCACCCGGGAGGCCCGCGTCCCGGTCATCAAGCACCTCGACGGAATCTGTCATGTGTACGTGGACGCGGCCGCTGATCTCGATATGGCCGTCCAGATTGCGGTCAACGCCAAGACCCAGCGCTACGCACCCTGCAACACCATGGAAACCCTGCTCGTCGCACGGGAGATTGCCAGCACGTTTCTCGCACGGATCGGCCCGCTGTATCTGGAAAAAGGCGTCGAGCTCAGAGGCTGCGAAGAATCACGGGCGATCTTTCAAAAAATTGGTATCACGGCGATCGCGGCCACCGAGGAAGACTGGCGCACCGAATACCTGGCGCCGATCCTATCGATTCGGGTTGTTGCGGATGTCGATACGGCCATGGACCATATCCGCACCTACGGATCAAGTCATACCGATTCCATCGTGACCAATCACCACCCTCGCGCCATGCGCTTTTTGCGTGAGGTCGACTCCGCGTCCGTCATGGTCAACGCCTCGACCCGCTTTGCTGACGGTTTCGAATACGGCCTGGGCGCCGAAATTGGTATCTCAACCGATCGACTCCACGCGCGCGGGCCGGTCGGACTCGAAGGACTGACGTCCCAGAAATGGGTCGTCCTTGGTAACGGCGAAATCAGAACTTAAACCCGAACTTAACCACCTTATCCACCATGCTTTGGATCAAGGCTCTGCATATCGTTTTTGTGACGTCCTGGTTCGCGGGGCTCTTTTACCTGCCACGAATTTTCGTCAATCTGGCTCAGGTGCCGACCGCGCCGGATGGATTCGGATCGGGGGAAGCCGCGGCGGTGCATGGGGCCGAACGCGATCGCTTGTTAGGGATGGCCCGGCGCCTCTACCGGTTTACCCACCCGCTGATGGGGTTAGCGCTTGCATTGGGCCTTTGGCTCTGGCTTGGAGTTGGGATTGGGTTGGGGCCAGGCAATGGATGGATGCATGCGAAACTGCTGATTGTCCTGGCCCTGATTGGTTATCAACTCTATTGTGGGCGCCTCCTCAAGACCTTTGAGCGAGGCCAGAACCAACGCAGCCATCTCTGGTACCGGTGGTTCAATGAGGTCCCCGTCTTCGGCCTGATTGCCGTGTGCATTCTGGTGGTCGTCAAACCCTTTTAAGCGCCCCTAATCATGCCCAACTTCGATTTCTACTTCGCCGCCGTCTCACCCTGGGTCTATCTGGGTAACGCGGGCTTGATCGACCTGCTTGAGCGCCACGACGCCGAAATTCGCCTCCACGCCGTTGATCTTGGTCAGCTCGGGGAGCACGGATTCCTCGCCCTTGCCCAGCGGCCGAAGGCCCGGCAGAACTACCGTCTGCTTGAGCTCAAGCGCTGGAGTGAGCGCCTGAAACAACCCCTTCATCTGCACCCACGACATTTTCCAGTCGCCGCAGCGACCGCCGGACACATGGTGCTGGCCGCCCAAGCCAGGCACTCAGGGCGGCGGGCTTTGGTGCTGCTGGGTCAGATTGGTCGAGCGGTCTGGGCAGACGAGCTCGATGTTTCGGACCCCGAGGTGCTGGTCAAGCTGGCTGATGGTTGTGGCTTCGAGGGTCGTGCGCTGCTCGAGGCGGCCCCGGACATGGCCGCTGCCGCACTGGAATCCACCGAACAGGCCCGCGGTCTGGGGGTCTTCGGCGTTCCCTGGTATGTGGTCGACGGCGAGGCCTTCTGGGGTCAAGACCGACTCGATTTTGTGGATCGCGCGCTCAGCCGCCAGCACTCGGTGCGCTAACTCACTGCGTCACCCCAATTCGCCAAACCCGGAGACTTCGCTCACCCGTGCCTGCGCCACTTCGCTTCCATGCCCCCTGCCCACGGGGCCTCGAATCTCTGTTAGCTGACGAATTACGAGCGCTCGGCGCGACGATCCTGAGCCAACCTGGAGGAGGTGTCCGATTTGAAGGCGACGCCGCGATCGGGATGGCAGCCAACCTCCATTCCAGACTCGCCAGTCGGGTGTTGCGCGAGGTCGCTCAGGGCGAGTACCGCGATGAGCGCGATCTCTACGAACTCGCCTTGCAGACTCCCTGGGGGCGTTGGCACGATGCTCAAGCCACGGCGCGAATCGACGTGACAGCCACCCGATCGCCACTGCAAAGCCTTCATTTCGCCCTGCAGCGGATCAAGGACGGATTGGTGGATCACCACCGGGAACACAGTGGCGAACGCCCCTCGATGGATACCCGAAAACCAGACCGTCGCATTTTTGCCCATCTCGACGCCCGGCAGGCAACGCTCTATCTGGACTGGTCCGGTGAGGCGCTCTTCAAACGGGGCTGGCGACGCGAGGGCTTCGAGGCCCCGCTCAAGGAAAATCTTGCAGCAGGGCTGTTGGGGCTTGCGGGCTGGGCCCCAGATCAACCCCTCTTTGATCCCTTCTGTGGATCGGGCACAGTGGTGATCGAAGCCGCAGACATCGCGTCCGGTCGTCCGCCTGGTGCCCGACGACGGTTTGCGTTCGAGCGGATGCGAGACTTTGACCAGCGACTCTGGTCCCAGATCCGCGAGGCGTCTCATGCCGCGGCCATTATCGCCAAGGGACCATGGCGCGCTGGTTCGTCTCATTCTGGTTCGTCTCATTCTGGCTCGAGTCGTGATGGCTCCGGCCTTGCACCGATCATCGGCTCCGACATCTCAGTCGCTGCGATCGCGACGGCCCAAAATAATCTCGCCGCGGCTGGTCTCGCGCCAGAAGCTGTTCAGCTTCGACAACTCGATGTGCTTCATCTCAATGTAGCGCCCGCCGACCATGGCCTCCTGGTCACTAACCCACCCTACGGCGAGCGTCTTGACCTTGGCGGACGTCAGTCACTGGCCCAGGCCGATCGATTCTGGCCAGCCTTTGCCACCCTGTTGAAACATCGATTCCCAGGCTGGAGTGCCTGCCTGTTAACCAGCGACCCAACGCTGCCCAAGCGTATGCGTCTGGCCGAAACTCGTCGGACGCCTCTCTTTAATGGTGCGATTGAATGTCGGCTGTTTCGATTTGAAATCTACGCGGGGTCGAAGCACAAGGCGACCACCGAACCACCGGCGTTATCCGAGGCGACCCAACCCGAATGAATCCGCTTGGCGTGTCGATTCAGGCATCCCTTCAACAGGTCCGCACCCGTATTCGCAATGCGGAACAGGCCTGGGGACGTGCGCCGGGAAGCGTGCATTTGCTGGCGGTCTCAAAAACCTTCGGCCTCGATGAGATTTCAGCCGCATGGATGGCCGGCCAAACGTCGTTTGGTGAAAACTACGTACAGGAGGGCATCCAGAAAATTGAGGCGATGCCCGAGGCCTTGCTAACGCTCCGACCGGAACCGCTAACACCAAAACCGATATGGCATTTCATCGGGCCGTTGCAGTCCAACAAGACTCGGGCCGTTGCCGAACACTTTGATTGGGTCCATACGGTTGACCGGGAGCGCATCGGCCAGCGCCTCTCTGAGCAACGGCCGGCATCACGGGGCCCGTTGCAGGTTTGCATTCAGGTCAATGTGAGCGGCGAATTGAGCAAGAGCGGTGTGGCACCCCACGACGCGCTGGCTTTGGTCGAGTCGTTATTACCGCTCGCCGGACTTCGCGTGCGGGGCCTGATGGTCATTCCGGAAGCGCTCACTGAGTTCAGCGAGCAACGCGCAGCGTTTGCGCGGGCACGGCAACTCTTTGAATCGATCGGCGCCACCCTGTCCGGGATCCCCTCACTGGCGCCTGCACTCGGCGGATGGGACACCCTCTCTATGGGCATGTCGGCAGATCTTGAGGCGGCAATCGCCGAAGGAGCTACGATCGTTCGGGTCGGGAGCGCGATTTTTGGTTCGCGCGCTGCGGGCGCAACGACGCTCGTCTAAGCCTGCCCGTCTGAGCCTGCCCGTCTAACTCTGCCTGTCTGAATCTCTCCAGGCCTGTCTGATTCAGGCCCCAATCATCGACAGTCTTAAGCAGCGGCAGGAGCCATCGCTTTCAGGGCTGCGGCCAAACGGCTCTTGTGGCGAGACGCCTTGTTTTTGTGAATGATTTTCTTGTCAGCGATCCGATCAATCGTGCTGGTCGCTGCGCGATAAACTGCTTCAGCGGCGGCCTTGTCGCCCGCATCAATTGCCTTGCGGGCTGATTTGATTGCGGTACGAAGCGTCGAGCGCAGGCTCGAGTTGGCAGCGTTGAGCTTGACGTCTTGGCGAGCTCGTTTACGTGCGGAGGCAATATTGGCCATTAAGGATTCCGGCGAATAATTAGGAAAGCCTTCTAGGATAACCGCCATTGACATATGGATGCAATACCCGTGAAATCCCGTCCATGAATCTTCTGCGTGCGGCCGGCACGGTCTCAGCGCTGACGCTGCTCTCCCGAATCACCGGCCTGATTCGGGAAAACGTCACTGCAACCCTTTTTGGCGCAAGTCCGCTGACGGACGCGTTTTTTGTCGCCTTCAGACTGCCAAATCTGCTGCGCCGGATGTTTGCAGAAGGGGCTTTCTCGCAAGCATTTGTTCCGCTGCTGGCGCAGGCCCGCGGCGATGACAGCGAGTTAGCGCGGGCCGAAGCTGCCACCTTGATCGATCGGGTCGCAACCCTCTTGTTCTGGATCCTGGTTCTGGTCTCCATCGCTGGTGTCGCTGGCGCACCCTTGCTCGTGTTGGCGATGGCTGGCGGACTCGCACGCACGCCAGAAGCATTCGACGCGGCGGTTCTGATGACGCGCTGGATGTTTCCCTACATCCTGCTCATCTCCATGGTGGCTCTAGCCTCCGGAGTTCTGAATACCTGGCGGCGATTCGCCGTTCCAGCGGCAACCCCGGTACTTCTGAATCTGGCAATGATCGGTGCGGGCTGGGGCCTTTCCAGCCACCTTGACCCGCCCATCCTGTCGCTCGCTGCCGGTGTCATGGTGGGTGGTGTGCTTCAATTGGGAATTCAGATCCCCGCGCTGGCTCGACTCGGCCTTTTACCAAAGGTCCGGCTTAACCTTTACCGCGCGCTCCGAGACTCACTGCGCGATGCCCGCGTGCGTAAGCTGTTGGCACAAATGGCGCCCGCCACACTGGCCGTCTCGGTTGCACAGATTTCACTGATCATCAACACACAGATTGCGTCGAGACTTGCCCCCGGGTCGGTATCCTGGATTTCCTACGCGGATCGGCTGATGGAGTTTCCGACCGCGTTGCTGGGAGTCGCATTAGGGACTGTTTTGCTGCCCACGCTCTCGTCCGCCCACGCCGCCGGAGATCATCCCCGGTATGCCCTACTGCTGGATTCAGGGCTGCGCCTCACCGTGATCGCTGCCCTGCCCGCGATGGTCGGCATGGCCTTGCTTGCAGAGCCGCTCACCGCGCTGCTCTTTCATTACGGACGCTTTGGAGCCCACGACGTCACGATGACGGCTCGCGCCGTCACGGCCTACGCGGCAGGCCTCGTCCCCCTAGTAGCGATCAAGATCCTTGCCCCGGGTTTTTATGCCCGCCAAGACATCCGTACGCCGGTCCGCATCGGAATCGCCGTGCTCGCGGCGACTCAGGCGATGAATTTCGTTCTCGTCCCCTGGCTGGACCATGCCGGACTGGCGGCGGCCATTTCGGCGGGGGCCTGGATCAACGCCTCTCTGCTCCTCATCGGATTAGCCCGAGCTGGGGCCTGGCGAGCCCAACCGGGTTGGGCCGTCTTCAGTCTGCGGGTCGCCGTCGCCATCGCCGCACTGTTGGCAATGTGCATCGCCGGACGGCCGTGGTTAGCCTGGAACCTCGAGGCGCAATCGCTTTGGTGGCGTGCCGCCCAGACCCTCGGATTTGTTGCCATGGCCGCGCTCCTCTACGGAGCCAGCCTGTGGTTACTTGGTTTGCGGCCGAACCAGTTCACCCGCG
>RFPW01000112.1 GCA_009925965.1 Betaproteobacteria bacterium | reverse complement strand
TATCCTCATTGATCAACAATTCACTGTCGTTTTCACTCCCTTGTAAGACCAGCGTTTTGTCGAGCAGCGCGACCAATTGATGAGCGCGTTTTTCATTTGCCTCAATCAATTTAACTGAATAACTGCCCTCCAAATCCTTCGCCAGTTGGTAGCTAAACTCTGATCCCCCAGCAATCATGATGCGTCTGACCGGGCGGTCTGCCTTGCGTAATTCCTCCATAACCCGACGCATGTCGGCGGTACGGGAAAGGAAAAATACTTCGTCGCCGTCTTCAATGACGGTATCGGCTTTCGGTTGGACGGCATCTTTACCGCGAAATATTGCAACAATGCGAGCGTCTGTCGTTTTGAGGTGCGTACGCAAATTGCCGATTCGGTCACCCACCAACAGCCCACCCGCTTTAGCGCGTACCGCCACAAGGCAAACTTGGCGGTTCGCGAACTCTAGAATTTGAATGGCTTCTGGATAAGCAACAAGATTTTCGACATAATTGGCAAGCAATGCTTCTGGCGAAATGACATGACTGATATCGAAAACATCTCCTCCTGATAGACGAGGGTCTGCCAAGTACTCAGACGACCTTACCCGAGCAATGCGTTTGGGAACCTGAAATATGCTGGATGCAATTTTGCACGCCATCATATTGACTTCGTCTATCTCGGTTACGGCGATAAGCAACTCGCAGTCCGCTATACCGGCTTCCTTCAAAACGGAGGGGTGACCGGCATTGCCGGTGACCGTGCGCAAGTCATATTTGGAGGCGAGTTCTTTTAATTTGACGGGATCACGATCTATTACCGTGATGTTGTGTCGCTCGGCCACCAGATTTTTTGCAACCGAGGTTCCGACCTGCCCTGCGCCAAGAATGATGATATTACTCATTTATACACGTCCAAAGATCTAATTATCTAGAGTGATTCAAGCAAGCTATTTTGCAATTATTCGACGGCTTGCTTTCTTATACGATGAAAGTCCGCTCAAGTAAATATTCGAATTAAGTGGAGCGGCAGTCCAACAGATCAAGCTTTTCCGCGAGCCAGCGGGTGGTGGTCGCCTGGACTAGGATCGTAATCAGGATGGCCAGCGTCACCGAGGCGATTACCTGCGCGCCCGGGGCGTTCATCGCGAGCAACATTCCCGCGAGTGCGCCCGGGATGACGCCTGTCTCACGAGTCCAGCACATGAAGAGGAGTTCGTTTCTGCTCCATGCCGCGCGCCGGTCTGGCCCGGCACAGAGCAGAACAGTGAGTGGTCGGGCGATCAGCATGAAAATCAGGACGACGCCCAGCGCTGTCAGTCCCTGATTAATGATGAGTGCAAAGTCGACCTGGGCGCCCAGGAGAATGAAAATCATCACCCGCATGATGAAAGCGGTGGTCAAAATGAAGTGTTCCGACTCGTGGGCCGTTTTCTTTTCGACCGCGAATCCCAGGGCATCGAGATTGCCGTGAAAGATGCCGACGACGAATACCGCCATGAAGCCGCTTGCATGAAGCCTGTCTGCGATCAGATATGCAGCGCTCACGGCGATCAGGGTCAAGACCGAGGCGTGCTCGACCAACCAGGCTTGGCTTGGATGACCAATACTCCAGGCCAATCCATACCCAATCAGGGCGCCAATCAGGAGGCCAATGCCGGCTTCCCAAACCAGATCGCCCAAGGCTTTACTCAGGGAGAAGTCGCCACCCCCAGTGATCGCGGCCAACAGGCTGAAGGTGATGATCGCGGCCATGGCGTCATTGAACGCCGATTCGCTCATGACCGTTTGGGCGACACGTTCACGAATGGCAATTTGTCGAAAGACTGGTACGAGTGTCGCGGGATCGGTTGAGGCGAGCACGGCGCCCAGCAACAGAGCGACTGGCCAGGGGAGGCCCATTAGCCAGTGGGCGGCTGCGGCGGTAATGCCGCCGGTGATCAAAACCCCTGCGGTCGAAATGACCGTGATGGTGATCCACGTCTGCCGAAGCACGGAGAGGCGCAACGTGGCGCCACCATCGAAGAGGATATAGGCTGCACCAAAAATCAAGATCAGCTGGTTCAGTGTGGACCCCACGGGTACGTCGACCCAGCCGAGCCCAGCGGGGCCTGCGGCCATGCCAATGATCAAGAGGATCGGCACATCGGGGATGCGTACCCGGTCCGCCAGCAACGCTGCGGCAACGCCCAGGCTCATCACGACGCTGACCATCAGGAGCGTCGCTTTGGCAAGTTCAATTGTCGAGGGGGATTCCATAAGTTGTAGCTTTACGAGCCTAGGTGGGGATGCGGCCCGCGTCATTGCGTGCGCCAACGGAGGGAACCCCCTAGAATGCCCCAAGATTATTGAGTTGAAGTTTCGGTATGTCTATCCAAGTCGCTCTAACTCACCGTACCCATTATCAATATGACCGCCTCGTGGTGCTTTCACCGCAGGTCGTCCGCTTGCGTCCCGCACCTCACGCCAAAAGTCGCGTGCTGTCGTATTCGATGCGGGTCGAGCCGGAGGGTCACTTCGTAAATTGGCAGCAGGACCCATTTTCGAACTGGATGGCGCGCCTGGTATTTCCAGAGAAGGTGGATCATTTCACGGTCACGGTCGACCTTGTGGTTGAAATGGCGGTGTTTAACCCGTTTGATTTCTTCCTGGAGCCAGATGCCGAAGAGGCGCCCTTTGTTTACGCCGACGATTTGAAGATTGAGCTGGCGCCATATCTGGACTGCGCGCCGGCCGGGCCACAACTGGTTCAGTGGTTAACGGGCGTTGACCGATCCAAGCGGCGCACGATTGATTTTTTGATCGATCTGAACCGCAAAATTCAGCAGGACGTGCGGTATCTGATCCGGCTCGAGCCGGGGGTGCAGACGCCGGAGCAAACACTCATGCTCGGTTCTGGTTCGTGTCGGGATTCTGCCTGGCTGATGGTTCAGGCGCTGCGCCGGCTGGGGATGGCGGCCCGGTTTGTCTCGGGTTATTTGATTCAGCTCGAACCCGATCAAAAGGCGATCGACGGCCCTTCGGGCGCCGAACACGATTTCACGGATCTTCATGCCTGGTGCGAGGTGTATTTGCCGGGTGCCGGATGGGTCGGCCTCGATCAGACGTCGGGGCTGTTCGCGGGTGAGGGGCATGTGCCACTGGCCGCTTCGCCAAGTCCTGCGGGGGCAGCGCCGGTCGAGGGTGCGGTCGAGAAATGTGAGGTGACGTTCGACCACAGCATGGGGGTGGAGCGCCTCTACGAATCGCCGCGGGTCACTAAACCCTACACCGACTCGCAATGGGCTGAGGTGCTCGAACTGGGCGCTCAGGTCGACCAGGCGCTCGCAACCGGTGATGTTCGTCTGACCATGGGCGGGGAGCCGACCTTTGTCTCGAGCGTTGACCGCGAGGGGGCAGAGTGGAACACCGAGGCCATGGGGCCGACCAAACGTGGACTGGCCACCGAGTTGCTCGGCAGGCTGGCGACACGGTGGTCGCCCGGCGGTTTTTTACATTTTGGTCAGGGCAAGTGGTACCCCGGTGAACAATTGCCGCGCTGGGCGCTCTCATCATTCTGGCGGACCGATGGATTGCCTTGTTGGAATGATCCAACCCGGTTTGCCGATGAGCGTTCGCCGGGGGCAGCGACCGGCGAGGATGCTGAACGGTTCGTGCGTCGCTTGAGTGCGTTATTGGGCGTGGGCGATCAAACGATCCGGCCGGGCTTCGAGGACACGTTCTATTACCTCTGGCGTGAGCGCCAGTTGCCGATCAATGTCGATCCGTTCGATTCGCGACTCGAGGATGTGCTTGAGCGGGACCGACTGCGAAAGATCTTTGATCAGGGCCTGAGCCATACGGTCGGGTGGGTGTTGCCCTTGACTGCCTCGAGTGCCGACCCGGTCCTTGGTGGATCGCGCTGGATGACTGGCCCATGGTTTTTGCGCGATGAACGCCTCTATCTGATTCCGGGGGATTCAGCGATGGGGTGGCGACTTCCCCTGGATTCGCTACCTTGGGTGAAATCAACCGAGGGTGTGGCCGATTTGCCGCCGGATCCGATGGCGCCACGGGCAGCGCTCCCGCAAGCGTCACGGCATCAGGACTTGCGCGCGCCTGATGTGCCTCTACGGCATCAGGTCCCTGAACTGAACGTTCAGTCCCATGCCCATTCGAAAGCGGATTCGAACGCTGATTCGAAAGCTGATTCGAAAGCTGATTCGAAAGCTGATTCGCAGGTCGGTGCGAATATCCGAACGGCGCTTTGCATCGAAGTGCGCGATGCACACCTGTATGTCTTCATGCCGCCTCTGGCGCATCTTGAGGACTACCTGGAGCTCCTGTCGGCGATCGAGCATACGGCGACCGAGCTGGATCGGCAGATCATTCTGGAAGGCTATCCGCCGCCACACGATCCCCGTCTTCGGGTGTTGCAGATCACCCCTGACCCAGGTGTGATTGAGGTCAATATTCATCCGTCTCGCACCTTCGGCGAGATCGTTGATCGCACGACCTTTTTGTATGATGCTGCGCGCCATACCAAACTCACCGCCGAAAAATTTCTGCTCGATGGACGTCATACGGGCACTGGGGGCGGAAACCACATCACCATGGGCGGGGCCACCCCGGCCGACAGTCCATTCCTGCGTCGCCCGGATTTATTGGCGAGTTTGCTGTCGTACTGGCACAACCACCCTTCACTTTCATACTTGTTTTCGGGCCTGTTTATTGGCCCTACGAGTCAGGCGCCACGGGTCGATGAAGCGCGGGACGATTCGCTCCATGAACTCGAAATCGCGTTTGCCGAGATGCGTCGCTTGACCGGGGACGGCAAGTCGCCCGCCCCCTGGCTGGTCGATCGGCTGCTTCGCAACCTGCTCGTCGATGTGACGGGCAATACGCACCGAGCTGAATTTTGTATCGACAAACTTTTTTCGCCGGAGGGTTCTGCCGGTCGACTGGGCTTGCTCGAGATGCGGGCCTTCGAGATGCCGCCTCACGAGCGGATGGCTGTGGTGCAGCAACTACTGCTGCGCGCGTTGGTCGCGCGGTTTTGGGCCAGGCCCTACACCGCGCCGCTGGTGCGGTGGGGCACGGCGCTACACGATCGGTTCCTGTTACCGACATTCGTTCAGATGGACTTCGAGGACGTGCTGACCGAGACTGCGCGCGAAGGCTTCCGACTCGACCCGGTCTGGTTTGCGCCTCACTTTGAATTCCGCTTCCCCCGGATTGGCGAAATCGATGCTCGCGGTGTCGCGATCGAGCTTCGCCTGGCGCTCGAACCCTGGCACGTGCTGGGTGAACAAGGCGGCGCTGGTGGGACCGCGCGCTATGTCGATTCGTCGGTGGAGCGCCTCGAATTGAGGGTGCGTGGCATGACCGATCCACGTCACCAGGTTTCGGTCAATGGCTCTGCGGTGCCGCTCACGCCAACCGGCGTACCCGGCGAGTTTGTAGCGGGCGTGCGCTACCGGGCCTGGCAGCCGCCGAATGCACTGCACCCAACGATCGGGGTCCATGCACCGCTCACGGTGGACTTGGTCGATACGTGGCTTGGGCGGTCGATGGGCGGCGGGCAGTACTTTGTCGCCCACCCCGGAGGGCTGAGTTATGAGGCCTTCCCGGTCAACTCGCACGAGGCCGAAAGCCGGCGCTTGTCCCGATTTGTGCGGATGGGGCATACGCCAGGCGCCTCGATGGGCTCTCGTGCGTTGGGATCTCATGCCCCCCGGTTTGATCGAACCTTCCCCGTGACCCTGGATCTGCGGCAATAATCGGAGGTTCGCCGGTTAGCGCGTTGCATGGCCGGGTTCCACTTCGATCCCCCCGCTTTGAGTCTATTTGCTGGGCCCTCTGCCCCTGATATTCCTGCCCCCGACGCATCGTCGACTGAGGACGCCGACCGGTCGAACCGTCGTGGGCTTCTCGGATCGATGGCCTTGCCGGCGCCGGAAGGACACTGGGACGAGGCGTTCCAGGCCGGGGCTGGTACGGTGTGGGAAAATCGCTTTAGCGCCAGTGCGTCCAATGATGAGTCGCACGGTGTTCGCAGCCATTGGGCCGATTTTTTTTCGACGCTGGGCGAACTCGGTCCGGATGCACTGGATGCCCATGCGGAGCGGCTTTCCAGAGCCCTTCGGGATGACGACGTCACCTTTACAGTCCACGATGATCTGGGCGGACCCGCCCGGCCCTGGGCGCTCAATTTATTTCCGTTCATCATCTCCGCAGCCGATTGGGCGGAGATCGAGGCCGGGGTAAAGCAACGGGCGCGTTTGGCAGAGTTGATGATGGCGGACGCCTACGGGCCGCAGCGCCTGTTGCGCGAGGGTTTGTTGCCGAGCGCATTGGTGACCGGGCACCCAGGTTGGTTGCGTCCACTTCAGGGATTGCGTCCGCCCGGTGGTCTTTGGTTGCCAATTATTGCCCTTGATCTGGCCCATGACCCCGAGGGGCGCTGGTGGGTGGTTTCACAGCGCACCCAGTCACCGGCGGGCTTGGGGTATCTGCTGGAAAACCGCGTCATCGTCTCGGGGCAGTTTCCGGCTGCGTTTCGAACCCTGCGGGTGCAGCGATTGGCGGCGAGCTATCGTGCCTTGATGCGGGGGCTGATCAATCGGTCGCCGATGGGCGAAGACTCGCGGGTCGTGTTGCTGACGCCAGGTGTCGTGCATGAAACCTGGTTCGAACACGCCTATCTCGCCCGGTACCTCGGGGTCACCCTGGTCGAAGGGGGCGACCTGACTATCCGGGGAGATCGGGTCTTTTTGAAGACGCTCAAGGGGCTCGAGCCGGTTCATGTGATCCTGCGATTGCTTGATGACGATTGGTGCGACCCCCTCGAATTGCGTGCCGATTCGGCCTTGGGCGTGCCGGGTCTGGTTCAGGCCATGCGGGCGGGCCAAGTGCTGGTGGCCAATGCCCCGGGTTCAGGATTTATCGAGTCGCCCGCGTTGCTGGGTTTTTTGCCAGCGATCTCGGAGCGCCTGACCGGAGAGGCTTTGCAACTCCCTTCCGCGCCCACTTGGTGGTGCGGGGAGGCGGCTGCCCGAGCTGATCTCGAACGCGGACTGGCGAATACCTGGATCAAGCCAGAGGCAAACAGGGGATCGCTCTGAAATCCCTGTTGGCGGCTTAAGAGATGCAGTTCCACCAGCAGCTCGTCCACCATCCGCCGGTAGAGGGGGGCCACCAGGAAGGG
>RFPW01000111.1 GCA_009925965.1 Betaproteobacteria bacterium | reverse complement strand
AGTTTGCCGGTCTCGGCGAGCCAACCAGGTTTTGGAAGACTGCCAGCGATGGTCGTTTTAAACATAACTTGATGGGGAGCGTTAAAGGTTAAGAGCAAGGTCAGATGAGTGGCGGCGTGCGGCGCGCGCATGACTTTAACGCAGTGATCGGGAAATCTCGTTTGAGAAGATGTTTAAAAGACTCGTTGAGGCCAATCCGAGCGAAGCGTAAAATCCAGAGACGATGCCCCGATGCGAATTTTTATGAAGAAGACCTGGGACGTTCTCGTCATTGGGGGTGGCAATGCAGCGCTGTGCGCCGCCATTACTGCTCGCGAAGCAGGTGCATCGGTCCTGCTACTCGAATCCGCTCCGCGCGATTGGCGTGGCGGGAACTCGGTGCATACCCGCAACATCCGTTGCATGCACGACGCACCCCAGGATGTCCTGACCGACGCCTACCCCGAGGAAGAGTTTTGGCAGGACCTCTACAAGGTCACTGGCGGCATCACCAACGAGACGCTCGCCCGTCGGGTGATCCGAGAATCGGCGACTTGCCGAACCTGGATGCGAGCCCACGGGGTTCATTTTCAACCGTCACTCTCCGGCACATTACATCTGTCGCGCACCAACGCCTTTTTTATGGGCGGCGGCAAAGCGCTGGTCAACGCCTACTACCGCAGCGCGCAAGCATTGGGAATCGAGGTGCGATATGAATCGCCCGTCGAACGCATCGAACTACAGGACGGCCACTTTTTAGCAGCCCATGCGGGGCCACCGGGCGCGCTCGAACGCATCTCGGCCAAGGTCTGCGTATTGGCCAGCGGCGGATTCGAGTCGAATATCGCCTGGCAGCGTGAAGCCTGGGGCCAGAATGAACAAGGTGAATGGCCTGCAGACCAGTTTGCAATTCGCGGCACCCGCTTCAACATGGGCGTTGTGTTGCGCGATGTGATCGCCAGCGGGGCCGACCCGGTTGGCGACCCAACACAAGCGCACATGGTTGCGGTCGATGCCCGAGCTCCCCTATTTGACGGGGGCATTTCAACCCGGGTTGACTCCGTGTCGCTGGGCATCATGGTCAATGTCAATGGGGAGCGTTTCTACGATGAGGGCGAAGACTTCTGGCCAAAGCGCTACGCCCTGTGGGGCCGCCTGATCGCACTGCAGCCTCGACAGCTTGCCCATTCCATCATTGACGCAAAGGCCATCGGGCGCTTTATGCCGGCCGTTTTCCGTGGCGAGAAGGCCGACTCCCTTGAATCTCTGGGCAACAAACTTGGACTGCCGCTCGAGAAATTTCTCGAGACGATCCGAACGTTCAACGCGGCGTGTCGTCCAGGTCAATTTGATCATTCCATTATGGATAACTGCAGAACCGAGGGATTGACCATTGGGCGCGAACCATCGACACGCCGCCCTATTTTGCGTATTCGCTCAAACCTGGCGTGACCTTCACCTATTTGGGCGTGCGCGTCGACGAAACCGCCGCAGTCCATTTCAGCGGCAAGCCTAGCGCCAATCTCTTTGCGGCCGGGGAAATCATGGCAGGAAACGTCTTGGGCAAGGGTTACACGGCTGGGGTCGGCATGACGATCGGAACGATATTCGGCCGCATTGCCGGCGCTTCCGCTGCAAAGGCGGCCGCCACTGTTCAGGAGAATTCTCGTGTTGCCGCTTGAAGCGCTGGTTCGCGAAGCCGAGGCCGAGGTCGCTCGGCAGATGGAAATCTGCAATGCATGCCGCTATTGCGAAGGTTATTGCGCCGTTTTTCCAGCCATGACCCGGCGCCTCGAATTCCCGAAGGCCGATATTCATTACCTCGCAAATCTGTGCCACAACTGCGGCGCCTGCCTGCACTCCTGCCAGTACGCACCGCCCAACCCTTTTGGCGTCAATGTTCCCCAAGCGATGGCTCGGGTACGCCGGATGACTTACGCCGAATACGCGTGGCCAGCTCCGCTCGGGGGTCTTTATCAGCGCAACGGACTCATGCTCGCGTTGGCGCTGGTCGCCGCGCTCACGGTGTTCCTGGCGATCGGCCTGCAGACTCAGGGAACCCTCTGGAAACCAATTGCACTGGAGGCCGGCAGCTTTTATGCCATCTTCCCGCACAACTTGATGGTGTCATTGTTTGCCCCGGTCTTCTTGTTTGCCTGTCTTGCATTGGGCATCGGTGTCGCCCGTTTCTGGACCGACCTGGACACCGATCCCTCGAAGGGAGAGTCCCCGCGCGAAACCACTCACGAAGCCATTCAAGAGGCCAGCCTGAATGCACTCAAACTTAAGTACCTTGATGGCGGCCATGGTGAAGGGTGCAACGAGGCTGACGATCGCTTTACCCATGCGAGACGACATTTTCATCACGCCACGTTCTACGGGTTCGTGCTTTGTTTTGCATCGACCTCGGTCGCAACGCTTTACCACTATGGACTGGGTTGGTCAGCGCCCTATGACTGGATCAGTCTCCCAAAAATACTCGGTACGCTCGGTGGAATTGGTCTCGTGATTGGAACGATCGGCCTTGGATGGCTGAATCTCAATCGCGATCCACTGCATGGCGATGCCGACAATGCGCCCATGGACCGTGGGTTTATTGCACTCCTTTTCCTGGTTGGTTCGAGCGGCCTCGGCCTCGCAGTGCTGCGCGAATCTGCATCACTCCCCTTAATGCTTTGCTTGCATCTGGGCGCTGTCATGGCCTTTTTTGCAACGATGCCGTACGGCAAGTTCGCCCATGGGTTTTACCGATGTGCCGCGTTGCTGAAATGGTCGATCGAGCGCAGGCAACCTACCCGACTCAAGTTGACGGCAGACTAAGCCGCCGGCCCGATCGACCGATCGAATTACCGAATTACCGAACTTTTCCGGCTTTCCAGGCCGACAGCAGCGTTTCGTAATCGATCGTTTCGCCCTTTGGTTTCTCATTGGCCAATTTCTTCCAAGGGGCTGCCTTATCGGTCAGCATCTTGGCAGGGTCAGCTTTTGCGGCGAGTTTTGGCGCACATTTCGCCATCCCGGCCCGTTCAAGTCGACCCAAAACCTGGTCCATTTCGTCGGCTAGCGTATCCATCGCACCCTGAGGCGTCTTCTCCCCGGTTACGGCCTGAGCCACGTTCTTCCACCAGAGCTGAGCGAGCTTTGGATAGTCGGGAACGTTGGTGCCAGTCGGCGTCCATGCGACTCGAGCGGGGCTTCGGTAGAACTCGACCAGCCCACCGTACTTCGCTGCATTCTGGGTAAAGAACTCGCTGCGAATGTCGCTGTCGCGCACGAAGGTCAGGCCGACGATTGACTTCTTGAGCGACGTGGTCTTGGCCGTCACAAACTGCGCGTAGAGCCACGCTGCGGCCGTCCGGTTGGCATCATGGTCTTTGAAGAAGGTCCAGGAACCGACGTCCTGATAGCCATTCTGCATACCATCTTTCCAGTACGGCCCATTGGGGCCCGGTGCCATACGCCACTTGGGTGTGCCGTCCGCATTAACCACCGGCAGGCCCGGCTTGGTCATGTCGGCGGTGAAGGCCGTGTACCAAAAAATCTGCTGGGCAATCTGGCCCTGGGCGGGCACTGGCCCAGCCTCGCCGAAGGTCATTCCAATCGCCTCTTTCGGGGCGTATTTTTTCATCCAGTCGACATATTTGGTGAGCGCGAAGACCGCAGCTGGCGAATTGGTCGCACCGCCCCGGGCAACAGAAGCCCCCACTGGCGTGCACTTGTCAGCGGCCACGCGGATGCCCCACTCATCGACCGGCAACCCATTGGGAATCCCCTTATCGGCCGTTCCGGCCATCGATAGCCAAGCGTCGGTAAAGCGCCATCCGAGTGAAGGATCTTTTTTGCCGTAGTCCATATGCCCGTAAATCGGCTTGCCATCCACCGTCTTCACATCGTTGGAGAAAAATTCAGCGATATCCTCGTAGGCACTCCAGTTGAGCGGCACGCCGAGGTCGTAGCCGAATTTCGCCTTGAACTTTTCCTGTAGATCCTTGCGTGCGAACAGGTCGGCCCGGAACCAGTAGAGGTTGGCGAACTGTTGATCAGGCAACTGGTAGAGCTTGCCATCGGGCGCCGTGGTGAAGCTCGTCCCGATGAAGTCCTTCAGGTCGAGGCCTGGATTGGTGAATTCCTTGCCTGCGCCCGCGAGATAGTCGGACAGCGGCAAAATCTTGCCATACCGATAGTGCGTCCCAATCAGGTCTGAATCCGAAATCCAGCCATCGTAGATCGACTTACCCGACTGCATCGATGTCTGCAGTTTTTCGACGACGTCACCTTCCTGAATCAGGTCATGTTTAACCTTGATCCCCGTAATCTCTTCGAAGGCTTTGGCGAGCGTCTTCGATTCGTACTCATGGGTCGTAATCGTTTCCGACACGACTGAGATTTCTTTAACGCCTTTTGCCTTGAGCTTGGCAGCGGCCTCGATGAACCACTTCATCTCAGCCATTTGCTGATCTTTGCTCAGCGTTGACGGCTGAAACTCGGTATCGACCCACTTCTTCGCTTCCGCCTCGCCCGCATAGGCACTTTGGGCGCCCAAGGCGGCCGCAATCGACACGGCCAACAGCGTGTAGCGGTAGTTCAAACGGTACTTCATGGTCTCGGTCTCCTGGTTAATAAAATCAAATCTGCCCCGCTTGTCCTCCTGCGAATCGGACCTGGCGGGAGCTTCAGGCCGCGAATCCGTTTTCTTCTCGATGGTTGGCGCGATTCAACCCCTTCGCATCACCCAAACCAACAGCAACATCGATAGTGCAAGTCCAATCCACGAACTGGGTTCACCCTCCAGTGCGAACCACTGCGCGAATCGATCGCCCAATCCAACGAACGCGAGATTGAAATACGCAGCCGACAACAAGCCGATGAATAGGCGATCGCCCCGCGTCGTCGCTATCGGCAAAAAGCCTCGGCGCTCAATCGTTGGTGCTCGAATTTCCCAGATCGTCATCCCGATCAGCATCAGAACGATCACGGTGAAAAAGACTGCGACCGGTACGGTCCAGACCATCCAGTCAAGCACTTCGTGAACTCCTTGCAATGTGGTCCATCAAACGCGTCCCATGGCAAAACCCTTCGCGATGTAATGGCGAACGAACCAGATCACGATCGCACCTGGAACGATGGTCAACACCCCCGCCGCCGCCAGCAAAGCCCAGTCCATTCCAGAGGCGCTCACCGTTCGGGTCATGGTCGCCACAATGGGTTTCGCATCGACGCTGGTCAGCGTGCGGGCTAGCAGAAGCTCGACCCACGAAAACATGAAACAGAAAAATGCGGTGACCCCGATCCCCGCCTTGATCAAGGGGAGAAAGATCATCAAAAAAAATCGGGGGAAGGTATATCCGTCGATATACGCCGTTTCATCAATTTCGCGCGGGATTCCACTCATGAATCCCTCGAGAATCCAGACCGCAAGTGGGACATTGAAGACCAGATGGGCGAGCGCAACCGCCAGATGGGTATCCATCAGTCCCACAGTGCTGTAGAGCTGAAAAAAGGGCAGGAGAAAAATAGCAGGCGGCGTCATCCGGTTAGTGAGTAACCAGAAAAAGACATGGCGATCACCGAGAAACCGGTAACGCGAAAAAGCATAGGCCGCCGGTAGCGCGACGGTGACTGAAATCACCATGTTGATCGCAACATAAATCAGGCTATTGATGTAACCCGAATACCAGGCTGGATCGGTGAAGATCACGGCGTAATTGGCCCAGGTGAAATGCTTCGGAAAAAACGAAAAGCTCGACAGAATATCTTCGTTCGTTCTGAAACTCATATTCACCATCCAGTAGATGGGTAAGAGCGCGAACACGAGGTAGCTCGCCAAAAACACGCTGCGCCAGTGTGCGCCCTTCATACGGCACCCTTCTCGCCAGCGATGGTGGCCGTCGTGGACGTCGAATGCGTACCGACCCGTTGCATCCAGTTGTAGAGAACGAAACAGAACAACAGGATGATCAAAAAATAGATCAGCGAAAACGCAGCCGCTGGACCCAGATCAAACTGCCCAACCGCCTTTTGGGTCAGGTACTGCGACAAAAAAGTGGTCGCATTGCCAGGTCCGCCACCCGTGAGTACGAATGGTTCGGTATAAATCATGAAACTATCCATAAATCGCAGCAGCACCGCGATCATTAGAACCCCGCGCAGCTTGGGCATCTGGATGTACCGAAACACTGCCAATCGACTGGCTCCGTCAATCTGGGCCGCTTGATAAAACGCCTCGGGAATCGCCCGTAAGCCGGCGTAACACAACAAGGCCACCAGTGGCGTCCAGTGCCAGACATCCATCGCGAGCACGGTCAGCCACGCATGCGTTGGATTACCGGTGTAGCTGTATTCGAGTCCGATCGCCTGAAGGGCAGCCCCCAGCAGGCCAATGTCGCTACGACCAAAAATCTGCCAGATCGTCCCCACGACATTCCAGGGGATTAGAAGCGACAGTGCGACCAGTACGAGGGTGGCGGATGCCCGCCAGCCCGCAGTTGGCATCGCCAGCGCCAGCGCAATCCCGAGCGGGACCTCCACCGCAAGAACTGCAAATGAGTAGATCAGTTGCCGCACCATCGCCGAATGCAGTTCCTCGTCTCGTAACACGGAAACAAACCATTCAGTGCCGACAAAAACGCGACGCTCGGGTGAAATGATGTCTTGCACCGAATAGTTGACGACGGTCATCAGCGGAAGGATCGCCGAGAACGCTACGCAAACGACCACGGGCAAGACCAACCACCAGGCCTTCTGATTAACGGGTTTGATCATGGCAATGCGCCCTCGGATTCACGACCGATCAGCTGATCCTGCGAATCATAGAAACGCGTGTGCGGTCCGAAAACTTTCAGTCCGACGACTTGATTGAGTGCTGGCACGTCAGCATCGCGCGCCAGGCGCAAGCGCACCAGACAATCGCCAACGCTCTCTGCGCCGGACTCTCCGGATTCGACCTGCGCGCTCACTAACCAGCTACTTCCAAGATCCTGAATCCGCTGGATCCTGGCTGCCAAGAGTTCCGTCTCAATCGGCTCACCAGGCGTTGGTTCACCCAACGCGAGATACTCGGGTCGGATCCCAAGGGTCACTGCGCCCGGTGGAATCAATGCGCCGACTGAAGAACCTGGTGCCGAGCGTTTGAGTCGGTTCACGGGAACAAAATTCATCCCGGGCGATCCAATAAAGTGGCCAACAAACCGGTGCGCGGGCTGCTCGAA
>RFPW01000012.1 GCA_009925965.1 Betaproteobacteria bacterium | reverse complement strand
AACCCGCGCGCGTAAGGGAACCCGTTTGCCAGTCGATTGGCAGCCGCAACCGTTGGCTGCGGACCTGACGGCGGAAGTCGCCGCATGGCCTGACGGGGCAATCCAGCGGGAATTGGCGCGGTTTCGAGATTGGGCGGCGAGCGCCACCGGACCGAACGCGATCAAATCCGACTGGCAAGCCGCATGGCGCAACTGGGTTCGCAAGGCACAAGACGAGGGACGATATGGAAAACCAATTCGGGCAACTGGCAGCGCGGATCACCGAAGCAGCCGCGCAAAGGCAATCGACGAAGCGTGGCGCGGGATTGGACCATAAGCGGGCGTTTCTGCGGGAATACCAGCGATGGGCGATGTTGTTTCGCGGCAAGGATACCGGCGACACGGAATCCGAAAAGTGGCTGATTGCCGAGTATTACGAAAGCTTGCAGCACTTGAGCGAGGAAGGCTTTGCCGAGCTTACCAAGCTGCTCAAGGCCAACTGCACGTTTTTTCCGACCGTCCGCGAATGTTTGGACTTGATGCGCCCGAAGGATCGATATGACTGGGGCCATCCGTTTCTGGCGGCGCACAAAGGACAATCAACGCCATTGCTTCGGCATGCGCCGCCGCCGCGCGTTCTTGCCACGCAATCCCGCCCCTTGCTTACGGACGACCGCCATGACGTTTGATCAGCATCGCGCCGCCGAAGCAAATGCGCGTTTGCAGCGCACAGACGTTGAATGGACAGCGAGCAAAACTGGCGGGATTTATCTTCGCCCGCGTCAAGCATGCAACGACTGGCGCGAATGGAAGCCCGAGCCCGGCGAGATTGAAGCAACCCACCAAGTAGTGCAGCGCGCGATCAACGCAGGCCTGCCCATGGAAGAATGGACGCGGCTTGTTCGATCCGGCGCGATTACGCGCGAGGTGCGCAAGGCCATGCACGGAATGGATCAGGCCGCATGACCGCAGCCAACGACAACGATCCCATTCACGACACCCTGGCCGACAGCGATGGAGACGATGGCGCATGAGCTACACACCGAGGAACAGGAACGAGCGCGCTGGCGAGGAGCCACGATCAACCGCGCGATGGTTTGACGAACGGGTGGCGAGGAGCCACGATCAACCGCGCGATGGTTTGACGAACGGGCGGAAGAGGCGCAGCGGTTGGCTCAGATGCGCATTGGATTTTATGACAGGAGCAGCACCAATGGCAAATGATCGAGGCCGACCCGCCAAGCAGCGCCAGCGCATCCTACAGCGCGCCCAGGACATGCGGGCAACCGATGGCAGGGTGAACAAGTCACGCATCGCCAGGGAGCTTCATATTCCGCTACGGACGGTGTTTCGCGCGTTGCCGAGGTTGTCGATTTAATTTCACGCGCCGATTTTTGTCATATCCCGCGCGCCTGAAAATGCGTGTAGATGGCTGGTCCCATGACGGACAGCGCATCCAAAAAACTAACGCCCAAAATCCGCAGGGTTGGCGATGGAACGCCCGGCCCCGGTCGCAAGAAGGGTGTGCCTAACAAGATCAACGCCGATCTTAAGTCCATGATTCTTGGTGCACTCGACAAGGCAGGCGGCGTTGATTACCTGACCACCCAAGCCAATGTGAGCCCCGCCGCGTTTTTGGCGCTGATCGGCAAGGTTCTGCCTACGACGCTGCAAGGCACTGGTGCAGACGGTGAAATCGAGGTGCGGATGATCACCCGCCGCGTGATCGATGGCGCACATGACTGAGCTTGTGATTGACACGCCGCGCTGGGCAGTCCCGTTGCTAAGCCCGTCGCGTTACAAGGGCATTCACGGCGGACGCGGTTCCGGCAAGTCGCATGAGCGCGCAGAGGCTCTGATTGAACGCTGCATCATGGAGCGGACATTTGCCGTCTGCATCCGCGAAGTGCAGAAGTCGCTGGCCCAATCGGTCAAGAAACTGCTTGAGCTCAAGATTGAGGCAATGGGCGTCGGACGCTTGTTCGAGGTGCAGCAGACTTGCATCAAGGCACCGAACGGCGGGCTGATCATATTCCAGGGCATGCAGAATCACACAGCCGACAGCATCAAGTCGCTGGAAGGCTATGACATCGCATGGGTCGAGGAAGCGCAAAGCCTATCGCAGCGCTCGCTTGATCTGCTCCGCCCGACGATCCGTAAGCCCGGCTCAGAGCTTTGGTTCACATGGAACCCGTCGCAATCCACCGATCCGGTAGACGCGCTACTTAGGGGCGAGAGCCCGCCGCCTGACGCCATCGTTGTCCAGGCGAACTACCGCGACAACCCATGGCTCCCTGACGTTCTCAAGGGTGAACTGGAATACGACCGCAGCCGCGACCCCGACAAGTTTGCGCACATTTGGCTTGGCGAGTACCAGCGCAACAGCGAGGCCCGCGTGTTTCGCAACTGGCGTGTGGAAGATTTTGAGACGCCCGCAGGCGTCACGTTCCGCATGGGCGCGGACTTCGGCTTCAGCATCGACCCTAGCGTGCTGGTGCGGTGCTACATCGACGGGCACAACCTCTACATCGATCACGAAGCTTGGCAGGTAGGTTGCGAGATCAACAACCTGCCCGCGCTGTTCATGAGTGTGCCGGAAAGCGAGCGTTGGCCCTTGACTGCCGACAGCGCCCGGCCTGAGACGATCAGCTATCTGCGCAATCATGGCTTCCCCAAGATCCTGTCGGCGGTCAAAGGCGCGCGGTCGGTCGAGGAGGGTGTCGAGTTCCTAAAGAGCTTCGACATCATCGTGCACCCGCGCTGCCAGCATGTGATCGACGAACTGACGCTCTACAGCTTCGAGGTTGATCCGCTTACGGAGCAAGTCCTGCCCAAGCTGGCCGACAAGAACAATCACTGCATTGACGCGCTCCGGTACGCCTGCGAGGGCGCACGGCGTGCGATGGCGACCAAGGTGGTGCGCAAGGTTCGCCCGCCGCTGCAAGTGCGGAGCTGGGCAGCATGATGCACCTCGACCGCACCGCATTTGTGATCGGCAACAGCCCTGGCCTGGCGCTGGCGCTGTCTGTGGACGGTGCGCGTGTTGGCTCGGCTGAATTGATGCTGCCTGCCGATGATGACGCGGTAAACGCCGCAATCGACACGCTGGTGTCTCAGGCATCGCGCCGCGGCGTCCAGATACGCGGCAACAAACGGCAGGCGTTGTTCCACCAGATCGAGATGGGGGCGGTGACATGACCCCCGGCATCCGTCACCACGGCCATGCAAGCCTCAAGGTGGGCGTTGCCAAGGCGCTGCCGATTCACATGCGCAAGCAGGTGTTGGAAGTGTCGAGCGTCCGCACTGAGCCCGAGTATCGCGGGCAAGGCTGGGCAACGGAACTGCTTTTCAGCACCTGCACTGATGCGGACATCGCGGGCAAATTTCTCATGGTTCACGTCAAGCCCGACGCTGACAGCCCGCTCGACCGCAACCGCCTTGCCGAATTTTACAGCCGGTTCGGTTTTGCGCCGATCCAAGCCGAACCGCTCCTGATGGTGCGCCCCTGCATTGGGAAACCCTGCAAATGACCGACGCCGAAATTATCGCCGAAGCCCGCGAACGCCTTGAGCTTTGCATCAACGCGGATGACGGTGACCGCTCGCTTGCCTTGGAGGACCTGAAGTTCAAAAAGGGCGACCAGTGGGATGAGCAGTCAGTACGCCAGCGCGAACTGGACAGCCGCCCCTGCCTGACGATCAACAACATCCCGGCGATTATCCATCAGGTTGTCAACGATGTTCGCCAGAACGAGCAGTCCATTCACGTGCATCCGGTTGGCGACGGCGCGGACGAAGAGGTTGCCGAGGTCATTGAAGGGCTGATCCGGCACATTGAATACGATAGCTGCGCAGACACGGCATACGACACGGCGCTTGATAGCGCGGCGAGCATCGGCTTCGGGTTTTTCAGGCTGGTGACGGAGTATTGCAACGAGACCTCGTTTGAGCAGGAAATGAAGATCAAGCGGGTGCGCAATCCGTTCACGATTTACCTCGATCCGTCATCGCAGGAACCGGACGGCAGTGACGCAGAGTTTGGCATTGTCACGTCCAAAGAGCCCAAGAAAGAGTTTGAACGGCTGTATCCCGGCAAAGACCCCACGATTGACTACATCGCCAAAGGCACTGGCGACGATGAAAATTGGCTGGGCGAGGATTTTGTCCGCATCTGCGAGTATTATCGCTTTGAGTACGAAACCGCCACGCTGGTTGAATTTTCGGACGGTTTGGGACGCGTCAAAGGCAAGTTCACGGTGCAGGACATCCCCCCCGGCGTAGCGCCTACGGGCCGAACGCGCCCGACCACGCTGCGCAAGGTGATGTGGTACAAACTGACCGCGCGCGAAGTGCTGGAAAAGGCCGAAGTGCCGTTCAAATGGATTCCGCTGTTCCCGGTCTACGGCGACGAGATCGACATTGACGGCAAGGTCACGCGGTTTGGCATCATTCGGAACGCCAAAGACCCGAAGAAGATGGAAAACTACTGGATGACGGCGGCGACTGAGGAGATCGCGCTTCGCACCAAGGTTCCGTACATCGGCGCAGAGGGCCAGTTCGAAGGCGTTGAGGATGATTGGCAGTCGGCCAACGTCAAGTCGTTCAGCTATCTGGAATATAAGCCGGTCACCATCGACGGCACACAGGCACCGCCGCCGCAAAGGCAACCCCCGGCGGACGTGCCAAGCGGGTTTATCGCCATGGCGGGGATGATGCGGGACAGCGTGAAGGCAGTAACGGGCATTTACGACGCCTCGCTGGGCAACAGGTCCAACGAGACCAGCGGCATTGCGATCCGCGCGCGGCAGCACCAGGGCGACGTTGGGAACTACCATTTCAGCGGCAACCTTGCGCGCACGATCCGCCACCTTGGCCGCGTCATCATCAGCGGCATCCCGTATGTGTACGATACGCAGCGGGTTTTGCGGGCGATGGGCAAGGACGGGCAGGCGTCTCAGGTCGAGGTCAACAAGCCCGAAGAAGGCATGGACGAATACGGCAACGCGGTGCGGCGCGTGCTGAATGACCTGACCATTGGCGAGTACGGCGTGGTGGTGTCATCCGGGCCAGCCTACAACACACTCAAGCAGGAGGCCGCCGAAAGCATGGTCCAGATGTCGCAATCTTGGCCAAGGCTCATGGAAGTGGCGGGCGACAAGGTTGTGCGTGCGATGGATTGGCCGGGCGCCGATGACATTGCCGACCGGATTGCCAAGACGTTGCCGCCGGGGCTCGCAGACGAGGAAAAGAAGCAAAAGGATGCACCGCCGATGGTGCAGACGCCGAACGGCCCTATTCCGCTTGATCAGGCGGGCCAGATGATCGGGCAGATGGATGACGCCTTGTCGCGGATGAACGACGAACTTGAAAAGCACGAGGCAGGCATTCGCAAAGCGGAGATCGCAGCGGCGGCCTCCATTGAGGTTGCGAGAATTAACGCTGAAGCCAAGGGCGACAACGCCGAACTGAGCGCGTTTGCCAAGCTGCTCATGATGCGCGCCCAGCCTGAGATTGACCACAGCGCCGCCGTACAGGCCGCAGCGGACCCGATGCACCCCAATGCGCCCGCACCCGTCGCACAGGGCATGGAACAGGCCCCAGCGGACGCGCAAGCGATGGAACAACAGCAAGCGATGCAACCGGACCCCGCGTCCGCCCCTGAAGGAGCCGAAGCATGAGCGAAGAAGTGACGATCGACGTTGCCCCCGTTGAAGCGCCGGTAATTCCGCGTGATGAGCAGGGCCGCTTTGCCGAAGCCCCGCAGGTCGAAACCGAAGCCGCAGAACCGGAAGCGGAAAGCGAAGAAACCGGACAGCCTGATGACTTGCAGGAACACAAGCCGCGTGGTAAGACGGCGCAGGATCGCATAAACGATCTTACTCGTGCGCGTCGGGAAGCCGAACGCGAACGCGATTTTTACAAAGGGCTCGTCACCCAACCGACGCCAGCTTCGCCCGTCGAGGGCGCGCCAAAGCCAACAGCCGACAGCTTTGATACCTATGATGAGTATGTTGAGGCTCTGACCGATTGGAAAGTCGAGCAGACGATTAGCAAGCAGTCATCGGTTAAAGCGCAGCAGACGACCGAAATGGTAAGAGCCGCGTCATGGGATGCAAAGCTGGCAGAGGCGGTGTCAACAATTCCCGACTTCGCAGAGGTGGTCGGTTCGTCCGAGATACGGCTCGCAAAGCACGTTGAAGACGCCATGGTTGACAGCGATCTAGGAGGCCATCTGGCTTATCACTTCGCGCAACATCCCGAGCTTGTCGAGCGGCTGAACACACTTAGCCCGGTCAAGGCAGCTTTGGAGATGGGGCGGCTTGAAGTGGCACTATCGACGCCCGTTGCCAAACCGACGACCAAGGCACCGGCCCCAGTAAGCCCGATCCGCACGGCACCAGCACGGCAATCGGATTTGGCGAATGTTTCGATGGATGATTACATCGCAATTCGCCGCAAACAAGGGGCTGCGTTCTAAGGTCATCACGAAATTGCCCACGCTGTGAAGCGTCGGCTTTCCCATAGATGGACTTTTTACCATGTCGAACACGCTCGTTACTTGCTCGATCATTGCCAAGGAGGCGCTTGCCGTCCTTGAAAACCAGCTTCAGTTTGCTTCGGTCGTCAACCGCGATTGGGATCAGGAGTTCACCTCCAACCAGTCGCGCGGTTATTCGCCGGGCGCCACGATCAACATCAAGCGCCCGCCCCGGTACAACTACCGCGCTGGCCGCGTTGCTGTGCCGCAGGCGACCGTTGAAACGACTGTCCCGCTGACCCTTTCGCAGGGCGGTACGGACCTGAACTTCACCGGGCAGGAGCGCACCCTCTCGATCCAGCAGATGAGCCAAAAGCTTCAGGCTGCGATGGCGACGGTTGCCAACGAAATTGACCGTCAGGGCCTTGATATGGCCCGTCTCAACACATTCAACACCATTGGCACCCCCGGCACGCTGCCTAACACACAGGCCCTTGCTATTGCTGCAATGACCGGCGTCAATCAGCGTCTGGACGAAATGGGCGCTCCGGTGAAGGACGGCGGGCGCTCGCTGATCATGAACCCGGCGTTCAACGCTTCCATGGTTCAGGGCATGGCCGGTCTGTTCAACAGCACCGACAAGGTGGGCAAGCAGTTCTCGACCGGGCGTTTGCAGAACAGCTTTGGCCTTGACGTGGGTATGGATCAGAACGTTGCGATCCACACCAACGGCACGGCTGTGGTCGCCACCAACACCGTCAACGGCGCGGGCCAGACGGGCTCAACCATCACCGTCAACTCACTCAACGGCACGATCACGCGCGGCACCAAGATCACGTTTGCGGGTGTGAACGCGGTCAACCCGCAGTCGCGCGCTTCGACCGGCACGCTGGCGCAGTTCGTGGTGACGGCGGATGCGGCAAGCGGCGCAACTTCGATCTCGATCAGCCCGGCGCTTACCCCGACCGGCGCGTTCCAGAACGTGACCGCCTCGCCTGCCAACTCGGCCACCATCACGATCTTCGGCACCGCGTCGGGTTCGTACAACACCAACGTTGGCTTCCACCGCGATGCCTACACGCTGGCGATGGTCCCGATGTACGCGCCGCCTTCGGGCCGGGGTGTGATCGACGTGGCGCAGGAATCCTACAAGGGCATGAACCTGAAGGTGACCGAGTTCTATGACGGCGTGAATGACAACTACATCATGCGTTTGGACGTGCTGTTCGGGTGGGCTGCGACCTATCCTGAACTGGCGTGCATCTACGCAACCTGACGCGGCGACGGGCGGGCTTCGGCTCGCCCTCGTTGTTTGCTCATTCAAGGATTTTTCGAAATGGCAGTTTCTCTCATTCGTTCGTATCAGGGCTATGCTGCAAGCACGGTCCAAGTTTTTGATAGCGTCACCGAAGCCGCGCTGATTGCGCAGGGCATCGCCACGGCTGCAACGGGTTATCCGGTGCAGACCAACACTCTCCTGATCGACAGCCCGATCATGTCAATCACGCAGGGCGGCAACGTGACCTACCAGCCTTCGGGTGCTGGTGTTGCGGTTCCGACCACGCCGCAGGGTCCGCGCATTCTGCCCAACACCAACATCCAGGCGTTTGCTTCGGCGGGCACCAACACCACGATGGTTGCGGGCACGCTGTACCGTTCAGAGATTTTCGTTCCCTTCCTCGCAACGTGGACGGGCATCGGCATTCTGAACGGCGCAACGGCGGGCACTGATAACGGGCTTGTTGCGCTGTATGACAGCAACGGCGTGCTGATTACCAATTCGGCTGTGGCGGGTGCGCTTTCGACGGGTGCCAACGCGTTCCAGAACCGCGCATTCCTGAACACCGTGACCCTGACGCCGGGCCGGTATTTCATCGCCTATCAGCAGAACGGCACCACCGCCACGATCCGTACCCATGCAGCGGCAAACGGCGGCAACCAGATGACCAGCAGCGCGACCGGCACGTTCGGCACGGTTCCGGCCAGCTTTACCGCGCCGACCACGTTCACTGCGGACGTTGGCCCGATTGGTTGGCTGTATCAGTGAGTAGGCTAGGGGCGGCTTTAGGGCCGCCCCGACACCCTTGGAGGGCGGTATGTTCCAAGAATATCCCAAATGGCTCTACGACGGTCTGGAAGGCATTCTGATCGCGGATGCCGAGGAAGAATCCACGCTGGGCGAAGGCTACAGCCCGTTCCCTGTCGAGCCTGTGGAAGCGTCCGAAGCGCCGCGCCGGGGCCGTCCTCGCAAGGTAGTGGAAGCATGAACAAGCGCATTTTCCTTGCAGCTTTTGGGCTGCTTACCACCAGCGCGGTTGCGCAAACGGTTCCATCGTACACCTACCCCGCAGCAGGCACGCCGCCTGTTGTGCCGCTTCAGTGCGACGATAGCTACGCAAACTGCCTGCCGATCACGACAACCAACCCGACCCGACTTGCTGGGACAATTGCCTCTGGCGCGGCGGATAGCGGCAATCCGATCAAGATCGGCGGGCGCTACAACGTGACCCTCCCAACGTTCACGGACGGCCAGCGTGGGGACGTGCAGCTCGAACCTCGCGGTGGGGTGTTCGTTGCGTTGAAGGGCGTCAACGCCTCATCCGGCCTTTCATCGACCACTGCTGCGGACGGTTCCAGCGCTTTGACCAGCCTTCCGATGGTCACGTACGGATTGGCATTCAATGGCACGACCTACGACCGTATGCGCGGCGATGCCAACGGCCTGGTGGTGCAGCCGGGCCTTTCCAGCACGTTCTGGTCCTACACCAGCGGCACCTCGCCGATCCTTTCCAACACCACCACAGCGGTGACGATCAAAGCCGCTGCCGGTGCGAGCGTGCGCAACTACATTGATAGCTGCCAGATCACGACGACTGCGTTCACCACAAGCGTGCCATTGGCGCTTCGGGATGGCGCGGGCGGCACTGTCATTTGGGCGCTAACTGTCCCGACGACCGGGTTCTTGCAGCCCGTGATTGTTACGTTCAGCCCGCCGCTTCGAGGCACGGCCAACACGCTGTGGGAGATTGTCACCACCACGGCCAACACCGTTGGCACCGTCACGGCTAACTGCTCCGGGCACACGGGCGCCTAATGCCTAGCCCCGTAACCGTCCTGACCATCGTCACCACCGCCATGCGCAAGATCAATGCGCTGGCGGTCGGTGAAACTCCTACGGCTGCGGAATTGGCGGATGGCATCCAAGCGCTGAATGATGTGCTTGAGACGTGGAATATTGAAAACCTATCAATCTACGGTTCTACCCCGACCACTTATGCGACGGTTGCGGGCCAGAACACCTACACGATGGGGCCGGGCGGAAACTGGAACGGCATTCGCCCGACCGCAATTCACGCGGCCTATTGCAGCGTCAACGGCGTTGATTTTCCGGTAGGTGAATGGACGCTTGAGGAGTGGATGGGGCAACCGCTCAAGACGGTGCAGCAGCAGATCACCGAGCGGTATGTCTATGTCAATGATGCACCGCTTGGCCGCATCATCCTGTGGCCGACCCCGCTCTATGCGACCACGTTCACGGTGAATTACAACCAGCAACTGACGCAAGTGACGGGCGGCACGGATGTGCTGAACCTTGCACCAGGCTATGCCCGCGCGCTCCAATACGCGGTCGCGGTCGAGCTACAGGCGGAATACGGCGGGCCGGATGTGTCGGCCTATGCGCGGGCGACCAAGGCAACGATCAAGCGCGCCAACCGCAAGACGCCTGTTTCGGGCTATGACAGCCTGCTTGTCGGGGGCGGTCGGGTGGTCCCGGCTCGTGGGTACTAATGGCATCTCGCCCTATCTCGTCGCTTATGCCTCCCCAAACAGGGACGCCGCTGCGGTCAGTTTATTCCTCAAACTATAAATTACCGCGCAAATGACCGCCTTCCCGTTCCTCGGCGGCTCGTTCAACGGGCGCTCGCCATCGTTTGACGCACAGCGGACGTTCAACCTGTACCCCGAAATGGGGGAAAGCGGCTCCTCGCGTTCGCCTGTCGCGCTGATCGGCACGCCGGGTCTTGCGCTCTGGACCACGCTTACGGGCGGCGGCATTCGCGGGATGCTGCGGTTCGATGCGTCAACGTCGATCATCGTTGCCGGTAGCAGCGTGTGGAAGGTGACCAGCGGCAAAACCGCAACGTTGCTGGGCACAATCCTGAACACCACGCCAACGGTTTCAATGGCGTCAAACGGCTCGCTGGTCATGCTCGTAATGGGCAATTTGAGCGGCTATTTCATAGACCCTGCGGCGGGCACGGTTACAGTGATTGCGGACCCCGATTTTCTCGGCGGCGGACGCGTTGACTATATTGACGGCTATTTCATTTGGAATGTGCCCGGCACAGGCAAGTTTCAGATCACACAGCTTTACGGAACCGGGATTGACGGGCTGGATTTTGCTTCGGCAGAGGGTGCGCCTGACAATCTGGTCTCGCTTTTGGTCAATCACCGCGAGATTTGGCTGTTTGGCGAAAACTCAACCGAGGTCTGGTATGATAGCGGCGGCGGCGACTTCCCGTTGCAGCGCATCCAAGGCGCATTCATTGAAAGCGGCTGCGCAGCGACAAACAGCGTTGCCAAAATGGACAACACGGTGTTCTGGCTGTCCACCGATGACCGAGGCTTCGGCATTGTGCAGCGCGCGGCGGGGTACACTCCGCAGCGGGTGTCAAACCATGCATTTGAGACCGCTGCGGCTTCCTACAGCACGATATCGGACGCGGTGGCCTACACCTATCAGCAGGAAGGCCACAGCTTCTACGTGGTCACGTTCCCGACCGCAGGGGCCACATGGTGCTTTGATGCATCCAACGGGCTTTGGCACGAACGGGGCTATCGCCAGGCCGATGGCACGCTGACCCGCCACCGTTCGAACTGCCAGATGAACTTTGCGGGCGAAACGCTGGTGGGGGATTGGGAAAACGGCAACGTTTATGCGCTCGATCTCAACACATTTACCGACAACGGGGACGCAATTGAGCGGTTCCGTATTTGTCCGCACATCACCAATGACGGCAAATATTCGTTCTATCAGGCGCTTGAACTGTTCATGCAAACCGGCGTCGGGCTTCAAACCGGCCAAGGTGTTGACCCGCAAGCGATGCTGCAATGGTCGGATGACGGCGGCTATACGTGGTCCAGCGAGCAATGGGCCGACATTGGCGCAGTCGGTGAATACGAAACCCGCGTGCGCTGGCGCCGCTTGGGCAAGTCAAGGGACCGGCTGTTCAAGGTGGCGATCAGCGATCCGATCAGGGTGGTATTCACCGGGGCATCGCTTGAAATGATCGGGGGCAAGGCATGACTGCGATATTCATCGCGCCGCGCGTGCCAATGGTAGACCCGGCGACGGGTATTCCCACGCCGATTTGGTATCGAGCGCTGACGGATTTGTTCCGCACATATGGCGACGGCGGCGTTTCAGATACTGAGGCGTTCCTCTTGTATCCGAACAGCGAAAGTGATAGTCTGACTGCACTGCTCAATCAGGAAGGAGGTGATCTCTTACCTGTTGCGGGTGTGGCAGTGCTTGCCGATGACAATGTTTCGCCCGTGTCTGTTCAGACCGTGAGCGCCCCTGACGATCTAGCCCCTCTCCCTGATTATCTCGGGATGATCGCTAGTCTCCAAGCTCAGATTGATGACTTGCGGAAGGGCACGTTCTCGTGACTGTAGTTGCAAAAGCACTGGTTGACCCGCTTCAGCTTACGACTTCCGACGTGACGCAATACACGGCTGCGGGCAGCACGCGGGCCATCATTGACAAGATGACGGTGACTAACACGACCGGCGCGGCGGCGACTGTGACCGTGAACCTGGTCAAGGCTGCGGGCGCGGTGTCGGCTTCGAATACGATTATCAGCGCGCAATCGGTGGCGGCGGGAACGTCCTATGTCTGCCCCGAGGTGGTTGGGCATATCCTGAACCCCGGCGACTTCATTTCGGCCAAGGCTGGCACGGCGACGGCGCTGACGTTTCGCGTTTCCGGGCGCGAGGTAAGCTGATGCTGCCTGACATTGCTTCCCCTTCCCTTCCGGCCATTGACCGGGTGCGCGCGATGGAAGCGGCGCTTTGGGCTGCGCCTGAGCATCACATTGAGATTATCCCGGTGCATCGCTTTGCACACGGGCTTTACGTGCGTGAGGTATCGCTGCCTGCGGGGTGCATCGCAGTGGGCCATATGCACGCGCAAGAGCATGTGACGATCATCTCCAAGGGCCGGTTGCAGATCGTGACGGAGGACGGTGTTGGTGAGGTCACTGCCCCCGCAACGTTTGTTGTGCCCGCTGGCCGCAAAAACTGCGTGCATGTGCTTGAGGACGCGGTGTGGACGACGATCCATGCGTGCGAGGCCAAGACGGCGGATGAAGCCGAGGCGCTGTTGATCCTGCCCGACGAGGAGGCTGTGAAATGGCTTTCGTAGCTATTGCCGCTGGGGTTGGTGCTATTGGCAGCATCATTGGGGGTAGTCAGGCGGCGGGCGCGCAAAAGGACGCTGCGGCACAGCAGGCGCAACTTGGCCGCGAGCAGATTGCCGAGAACCGCCGCCAGTACGATCAGAGCCGCGCCGATCTCGCGCCGTATCGTGACGCTGGTTATACGTCACTGAAGGACTTGGTTGCGGGCACACGTCCCGGCGGGCAGTTTGACAAGGTTTTCACCAACGCCGATTTTGTCAAAGACCCTGGCTATCAATTCCGCATGGATGAAGGCGCGCGGGGGGTCGAGGCTTCAGCGGCGGCGCGCGGCGGTGCTTTGTCGGGTGGTGCGTTGAAGGCGCTGGCACGGTATCAGCAGGGCTATGCGTCCAACGAGTTTGGCGCGGCCTATGATCGGTTCAACAACAACCTGACGGGCCGGTACAACCGCTTGGCTGGATTGGCAGGCACGGGTCAGACTGCGACGAACAGCGGCATTCAGGCTGGGCAGGCGATGAACACGGCCAACGCCAACGCGCGCGGTCAGATCGGTGACGCCATTGGTTCGGCGGGCAATGCCACGGCGTCGATGTATGCCGGGGTTGGCAATACGATCAAAGAGACGGCAAACAATCTGGGCAGCTATTTTGCAAACCGGCGCAGCACTTATCAAAGGCTTACCCCTAGCGCCTCGCAGACGATCAATGACCCCGCTAATTCGGGGATTTTCTGATGGCCCAGCTTGACAGCAACATCGTCCTTAAGGCGTTTGCAACCCCGCAACTCGACATTGTGGGCACGATGCGCGATGCCGAGGATCGTAGGCGTCAGGACGCGGCGTATGCCCAGCAGCAGCGCGCTCAAGTGCAGGCCGAGCAAGATCAGGCGGCGGAACGCGGGGTAATCCAGCAATACGGCGCCGACCCCATGGCGGCGCGCAAATTGGCATTCCAGACGGGTAATGCGAAATTGGTCGCTGAACTCAACAGCATGGACGACGCGGGCCGAAAGCGCACGGTAGACATTAGCCGCGCAACGGCTCCTTTGGTTCTTTCCTTGCGCAAGGTTCCGGCAGAGGCGACCGGGCAAGCCATGATGCAGATTGCGCCGGAATTGCAAGCGCGCGGTTGGTCGCAGGAACATATCATGGAGGTTGCCAAGCAGCTTTCTGATCCGGCGCAGCGCGATGCGGCATTTGCGGCAATTGAAAACAGCGCGCAGACAATTGAGGAATACACCAAGGCCCGCGCGCCATATAGCTTGAACGAGGGTGAACGCCGGTTTGATGGCGACAACCACATGGTCGCCGAGGGCGCGCCAAAGTTCCACGCTGTTACGACGCCTGCGGGGGGCACAACGACGGTGTTTGGCGCACCGGGTGGTCAGGGGGGTAGCGCATCGGTTGATGCTATGCTTCCTGCGATTGTCCAACAGGAAAGCGGGGGCAACTACAGCGCCCGCAATCCCAGCACTGGTGCTATGGGTGCTTATCAGGTTTTGCCCGCAACCGCCAAGTCGCTTGCCGAACGCCTGGGCCTTCCGTGGCGTCCTGAGCTTATGACGGCGGCATCGGCGGATGGTCGGCAGTATCAGGATGCCATTGGTCATGCGGCTGTAAGCGAGGCTGTGGAGGCTTCTGGCGGCGATCCTGCGGTTGCGGCGGCATATTACCACGGTGGTTCGGATCAATCCAAGTGGGGGCCTAAGACCCGCCGGTATGCGCAGGAAGTCACTGCGCGTCTTGGCAGGCAGGGCGGCACGTTGACGATCAAGGGCCAGCCCAAGCCTGTGAGCGCTGCGGGGGGCGGCAAACCTCCAGCTGGATACCGATTTACACCAGACGGGAATCTTGAACCCATACCGGGCGGGCCTGCCGACAAAGCTAAGGCGCCCGCTAAAGATGCGGCCTATTCACAAAGCGCAATGGATGCGTTTGACCGAGCGATTGCCAGTGGTGAGCGGCTTTTGAAGCACCCTGGGTTTGCTGCTCGCGTCGGCAGCGGGTTTGATCCTGCGTCATTTGGGTCAATGAACCCTTTCACTGGAAAGCCATTTGCCGGAACCAATGCCGCTGATTTTGAAGCTGAACTTGCAGCCATGAAAGCGCAAGTGTTTTTGCCGATGGTGCAGAGCATGAAGGGCATGGGCGCGCTGTCAAACGCGGAAGGTCAAAAACTGACCGACGCCATTGGTGCGCTAGACACTAACATGAGTGAGGCCGCTTTTGCAGCTTCCATGAAGCGCATCATTGGTGATCTTAATTCTTACAAAGCGCGTGCGGTAAGCGCGCCTTCGGCACCGCAGCAACAGGGCGGGCCGGTTCGCATTAAGGGCGATGCTGATTACGCCAAGCTTCCATCTGGTGCGCAGTTCATTGGCCCCGATGGGGTTATGAGGCGCAAACCGTAATGGGCTGGAAAGACGCCCCCGCTGTTCAACAGACTGCGCCTGCTTGGCAGAGTGCGCCCGTTGTTGCGTCTGTAAAACCAAAGGCAAAGCCTGCGCCCAAACCCGCGCCTCGCACATGGGCAGGGGACTTGCTGGGCGCCACACAAAATACTCTTGGCGGGCTTGTCAAAGGCGCTGTTGGCGTGCCTGATGCTGTGACTAACGCAATCGGCGCGGCGGCGGGTTACTTGGTGCAGGGTGGTGGTCATGCTGCGGGTTATGTTGCCGACCAAGTGACTGGAGGGCCGAAGCTTACCAACCTCATCACTGGCAAAAAAACACTTGGGCAACAAATCCGCGCAGGCGCGGATTACTACGCAAGGCAATTGCAGCACCCCGTCACTATTGGCGGTGCGGTCGAAGCTGTAGCGCCGACACCAAAAGACAGTACGGGCCGCACGGTTCGCACGATTTCCGAGCTGGCGGGCGGTGTGGTTTCACCCGTCAACAGGTTCTTGCCTGCCGCCAAGGCCGCGCCGCCATCGTTCCCCAAGGCCCCGCCCGTCACACCTTCGGCAGTCGTTGCGGAAGGGACAAAGCGCGGCGTGCGCGTGATGACCAGCGATGTGATTCCGCCCAAGACGATTGTCGGCAAGGCAATACGCGGCCTTGGCGAAAAGATACCTCTCGCGGGCACAAGCGGTCCTCGTGCGGCACAGGCTACGGAACGTGTTGCGGCGGTCAAGAATTTCGTGGATGAGTTTGGCGCGGGCAATCCCGGCGCTTTGGAAAAGGTGACGGATAACCTCATTGCGACCCGTGGCAACACCATCGCCAAGCTGACCACGGCCAAAAATGGCATCATTGAGCGCATTCCCGGTAATGTCCCGGTGGACCGCACTTTGACCAAGATCGACGAGCAGATTGCCAAACTGAACGGCATCAACGCCAAAGCATACGCGCCGGTTGTCGCCAAACTTCAAGCGTTCAAAAGCGAGCTGGCCCAAGGCAAAACGCTTCCCCAGATCGAGGGTAATCGCAAACTGCTTGGTGACTTGTTCGCCGATCCCAGCCTTGCGGCCATCAAGACCGATGGGGAAAAAGCGTTGAACGCGATCTACGCGCCGCTTCGCGCGGAAATGGGCACATACATCCGGAATATGGGCGGCTCAAAGGCCTTGGAGACGTGGCGCAAGGCCAACACCAAGCTTGCGGCCATGGCAGGCGAGCTTGATAACGCCGCGCTTAAGGGCGTCCTGAAAACCGGCGAGGACACGCCTGAGAACGTCGCCAAGCTGCTATTCAGCGCCAAGAAAAGCGATGTGGCGCGGCTCTATCAGAATCTTTCGCCGGTTGGCCGTTCGCGTGCGCAATCGGCAATCATTCATCGTGCCATGGAAAAAGCGCAATCAATCGGCCCTGACGGTAACGCCGTGATTAGCCCCGAACGGTTTGTCAACGAGGTGAGCAAGCTGGGCCAAGGCGTCGGCGTGTTCTTCAAAGGCAACGATGCCCAAGCGGTCGAGGGCCTGACGCGGCTTATCAACGCCACCCGGCAAGCCGGTGTTGCGAATGCCAATCCGACAACGGGCGCACAAGTCGTTCCCTACGCCATTGGCGGCGCGTTCACCACGCTACTTGGTCCGCTTAACGGCGCTTTGGCTGCGGGCGGGACAGGCTTGCTCGCACGCGCCTACGAATCCGCGCCGGTTCGTGATCTCCTGCTCAAATTGGCGGCGTCACCCAAGGGGAGCAAGCAGGAAGCGGCGATCCTGACAAAAATCGGCGTAGCAATTTCAGCAACGGGCAACCGTGTGAAAGTCGCAACGCCTATTAACGATAACGTCGCTGCCGCTGCGGTGGCAAGCGACGGAAAAGAACAGCAGCAACAGCAACAGTGAACGCTTAAGCCATATCTGGCGCGGCACGGCCATCAAGAGGTAACACAGAACCAGGACGTGCCAGACCTTCAACTGAAACCCCATCGTTGCGATAACGAAGGACCATACCATGACCTTGTCCCTTCTGCCAAACCCACGGCAGCAATTCTTCGGCTCTGACGGCAAGCCCTTGGCCGGGGGCAAGGTCTACACGTATGCTGCGGGCACCAGCACACCCAAGGCCACGTACACCGACGCGGCGGGCGTGGTTCCAAACACAAACCCGATCATCCTCAATGCGCGCGGCGAGGCGACGATTTTTTGGAGCGGGTCTTACAAAGTCACGGTCACGACCAGCGCCGATGTCACGATTTACACGCAGGACAATGTTACCGGGCCTGACGTTGGATTGCGCTCTGATCTTGCGGCCAGCACCGGCGCCGCTGCCATCGGTATTGCGGGCGGCGGCACGGTTCAGGATCTTGCCAGCATCTACGCCAACGCGGTTTTTTCGGCGTCTTATGCAAGTGTAGAAGCGGCTCACGCTGCGGCTGTAAGCGCGGGCAAAACATACGTGGTCGTCAACTCGGCATGGGCGCTAACCGGCAATTTCACCGCCACGCGCCAGATAATGTTTGCGCTAGGGTTCACAGTCTCCTGCGGCGCGTACACGTTGAACTTGTCAAACGGGTTCATTGCGACCGATTACCAGCGAGTGTTTCTGGCGGCAGATGCGTCTAAAATCACGCTTCCGCAGTGGCAGCGCCTGACCCCGCAGCACTTTGGCGCGTTGGCCGACTACGTCAACAGCGGCTCTCCCGGAAACAACGACGGCCCCGCGCTTCAGGCATGGGCAAGCAAGCTTTGCACGCGCGTGATGCCCGCTGGCAAATATGGTGTGGCCCAGACTATCCATTGGAACGGCGATGGCAGCGGCACCGTGACCAACCAGAATACAGGAATGCAGTGCGATCCGCAGGCATGGATTGTGCAGCGGACGAGCAACATCCCGATCATGACTGTGTGGGGCTCGCGGGCTGTGTGGACGCTCCCGGTTCTGCAATACGAAACGATCCAAAGTGCGACCGACTACGGCGCAGTGGGGCTTTTGATCAATCCCTATCCCGGCCAGACAGGCTGGTATAGCAATGTCGTCAACCGTATTTACGTGGCGGGCGGTGCCAATGTCGGCATTTTCAACCCGCCTGCTATCGCGTCCACGACTACGGCAACGTACAGCGCCGGGGCGTCCTCAATTGTCGTGGCAAATGCGCAGACCGATGCGCTGGGCTCCTATCCCTGGGTGCCTGGCATGTGGGTGCAAGTCCAGCTTGACACTGGCGCATACCATATCACGCGGCTTTCGTCGGTATCGAGCGCCACGCTGGGCCTTGCCACGCCTTTGCCGAGTACCGCGACAAGCGGCAACATCGTGCAGTTTACCGGCTTCAATGCGCCCAGCACGTTCCCGGCTGCGGAGTTCTCAAACACGTTCCATTTCCTGTATGTGGACGACCCGCAGCGTTACGGGATTGTTCTTCGCGGGACAGGCACGGGCGATGCCATCGCCAACATGTACATTCGTTCGGCAGGATCGGGCACGTTTACCGCGCCTACCTACACCATCCAGACTGCGGTTTATATCAGCGGCACGGGCGCGGGATCGATTGCGCAGCTTAACGTTGAGTATCTGGGCTTCAATTCCGACATGATCTTTGTGTCTAGCCGTCATTTCAAGTTCGGCGAAATTCACATCGAGGGCTGCCGGTCCTATACTAATTCGACCGGGATCATGGCGGGGTCTGTGGCCGATATGGACATCGACCTCATGCAGGTCGAATATTGGACTGCTCTCGCAACCGACATCGCTAACGCGGTGGGTATCTTCTACCCGCGCAGCACGCCGGGTACGTCTCTTGGCTCCAATCGCGGACAGTGGAGGGTCAAGCAACTCAACACGCGCAAGAACATTTTTGAGCGCGGATTTTCCGCCAGTAGCAAGGCATTCATCGCAGCTTATGCGGCGGGCAATGTTACGCAGATCAAGATTGATAGCTGGGTCTACAACCGCGACGGCGGCATCTACCCCAGCGGCCAGCTTGCATCACCGTCGAATGTTGGCGGGCTTGTGTCTATAGGTAACTTGCTGCCCCCGGATTGCGTGGCATATCTGCTTGATGCCGACACCAACTCGACATCCTATCAGCGCATCTATACGTCCCCAAAAGGGCAGTACAAGATCAGGGAGATTTTGGCGCTGAAGCCCACGGTTTCGATGGCCACTGGTGGTGCAACGGTTGGCGTCTTTGCCGATACTGGTGGTGCAACGCTCATTTCCAACGTCAACAATCAGGCACTTTCGACGCTTACAGGGACGAAGACGGTTCTTTCCATTCCTCTGGCGGCCAGCGAGGCGGCTGTGCTTCGCAGCCCTTCCACAGGCGCAACCGATGGCATGTTTTGGAAAGGCAACGCCGCGCAGGCCAAGCCCCCAGCAGTTGTCACGGGCATGTCTGGCACCAGTTCGCTTACGGGACGGCAGGGCGGTGACAACAACACCAACCTTGGCTTCATCAATTTTACCGCTGCGCACGGGTTCAATGTTGGCGACATCGTGTCGATTACCGGATCGGTAAACGCGGCGTTCAACGCCAAGACGTTCAAGATTGTCGATGTGCCCAGCACGACACAGATCGTGGTCTATTGCGATAGTGTCTCACCTGTCGCCACGGTGGCAGACACCGCGCTTTCAGCACAGCTTACCCCCACGGTTCATGTGGTCGTGACGGGCACCGATGTGGCAAACTTTGATGCGTTCTGAGGCAAGCGATGAACCCGCCAAACCACACCGACCTGAGCCGCGACATGGGGCGCGTGGAGGGCAAGCAGGACGCCATGGGGGCTCGCTTGGACAAAATCGAGGACCTGCTTGAGCGAATCGATAGCCGGTTGGCGAGGCTCGAAGCGTCCGAGAACAAGCGCAAGGGCGCAATCGGTGCGCTTATGCTGTTCGCAGGATTCATTGGCGGGCTGGTGGCGAAGTTCGGCGCGCGCATTTTCGGGGGGCATTGATGAGCTTTTCCGACGCACTTGCCGTCCTGCTCAAAGAGGAAGGCGGCTTTGTCAATGACCCGCACGATCCGGGGGGCATGACCAATCTTGGTGTCACAGCAAAGACCTGGGCGGAATACACTGGCAGGCCCGCAACCGAGGCTGTCATGCGCGGGCTTACGCAAGTCGCCGTCGCGCCGCTCTACAAGTCCCGATATTGGGATAAGGTGGCGGGCGACCAGCTGGGCGATGGGCTCGGGCTCATGGTGTTCGACTTCGCAGTGAACGCAGGGCCGGGACGTGCTGCCAAGATGCTGCAAAAGATCGTGTCGGCCATACCTGACGGGCAGATCGGGCGCGGCACTTTGCAGGCGGTGCAAGCCTATTCCATGCGCAAGGGCATAGATGCGCTGATCGAAGCTTATGCCGACGCACGCCGGGATTACTACCGGGCGCTGCCAACCTTCTGGCGCTTCGGCAAGGGATGGCTCGCACGCGTTAAACGGGTCGAGGACGCTGCCTTGGCGTTGTTGAAATGACCCGCGCACAGTTCATCCGAGCCGTGCGGGAATGCGCCGTCTACTTCGCCATCATCACCGTGTTCGTTCTCATGATCATAGGAGGCTGAAATGAAGCTGATCGACAACATTCAGGACGCATGGCGCTTTGCCTCGATCCGCCTTGCCGTTTTGGCCGGCATCATCGCCGCATGGGCTGCAAGTGATCCGGCGGGCTTTACCGCGCTGGTGGATACGCTGCCAGCATGGGCGCGGCCTCTGGTCGGGCTGGCCGTTTTTGCCGCCGCAACGCTCGCGCGCGTGACCAAGGCTGGCGGGCAGGACGCGCCGCAGTGATCGGCCTGCTTCTCACCCGCTGGCGCACTGGCCTGTCCATAGCCGCCGCTCTGGCGTTCCTAGGGCTCGCGCTTGCCGCCAACCACTACCGCCACGCCTACCATGCCGAGAAGGCGCTCAGGAGGGCGGACAGGGCCGCTTACGCCGCTGCGCAGTCTGAGGCCACCGTCATCGCCAAGCGCGCTCTCGACGCCGCAGAGGCCCGCTACAGGAGCAAAGCCAATGAAGCCGACAAGTCCTATCTGGCGCAGCTTGCAGACGCTCGTTCCGCTGCTGATCGCTACATCGCTGCTCACCGGGTGCGCTGGCAAGCCTTTGCGCGTGATGCCAGCGCAGCCGTTGCCGCCCCCGACGGTGGCCGTGCCGGAAGTCCTGACGGCCCCGGTGCAGCGGCCAACATGGTTGCGGTGATCCCGGCGGATATTCAGGTTTGCACGGAAAACACGCTTCGCCTTGAAGCGGCGCGCGCGTGGGCGCTGGGTTTGTAGGTATCTTATCGGTTCAGGGGATAAGGTCGGTAAGGCGGGCCTTTCGCACCACAAGCGGCCCTGACTTGGTTGCAGCCCGAGCGACCTGCCTCGGGATAGTGCTTGCTGCGGCGGCAATCCCAGCCTGCCCGGAACAGTACGCGACACGCGCGCCGCAGCTCCTCGCTTTTACCCTACTGGCGGGGCGGGGGCAATGTCGTCCAGCAACTCCGCATCAGCTTCCGCAAGCTCGTCCATAGCCTTCGCGCGGGTGTGTGCCTCCAGGATGGCGGCGGGGTCGATGTTGCGGATGGCCTGCACGACATGGTGCATCGGCACAGTTTTCCATTCGCACCACGCTCCGCAAGCGCATTCGCTTTCGCTGTGGGCAGAGCAATCGCACAGTTTTGCATCGTCCTCGGCCCACCTCGCCGCCGCCTCCCGCATGATCTCAGCCCCTTCAAGCCGTGCGCGGGCCACCTGCTCGCGGAGGCTGCGGATTTCGGCGGCTTGGGCTTCGATGCGGTCGGCGGCTTCGCGAACAACGCCGGGCTGCACAAAGCAGTTATGTCCGCCTATCGTTTTTGAATAAA
>RFPW01000110.1 GCA_009925965.1 Betaproteobacteria bacterium | reverse complement strand
GACTTCTTTAGATCGAAGTCAAAGATACCCCCGAAGATCGAGGATCCGGCGCGCCAGGTCGTCGATCGTGGTTTGCAAAAGGTTCAGGCGTTCGGCTTCCATGAGGGTCCCGTGTGATCAGTGCGCGTGGTGCGTAACCCGCTATTCTACAAGCGGCCATCACCCCGCAGGTTCTGCGTGAAGGATCTGTAGCTCGATTTTGCTGCGGCCTTGCCAGGTGTTTCGAACCGGCTGCCAGATCGCGTGCAGGCGGTCTGGGGCGGGCTCGGCTCGGCCGAACCAGATCGCGTCGATAGTCCCGCTACGACGGTTGCTCGTCCGGGCACCGCGCAGGGTCAACTTGAGGTGACCAGTACCGACAGCGCGTTGCGCAAGTACTTGAAATTCACTGTGAAAGCTGGGCGCCGCAAAGCCTTGGCCCCAGACTGGGCCGTCCAAGGCATCCATCAGACGGTCGTCGGCGAGCGCTGGGTCGAGTTCGCCGTCGGTTTCATGCTGGCGATGGAAGACGGCTGGGTCGGATAGGTCGGCAACGGCTTGGTCCAGGGCCATGCTGAACGCTTCGAGCGCGTCGGTGCGCAGGGTCAGGCCTGCGGCCATGGCGTGCCCACCAAATCGAACAATAGCGCCGGGGAGTCGCTTAGATACGAGATCAAGGCAATCTCGAAGGTGAACTCCGGGAATCGAACGACCAGAGCCTCGGTAGGTCTCGCCCGCCGGCGCGAGCGCCACGACCGGGCGGTGGAACCGCTCCTTGAGCTTGCCGGCAACCAGACCCACGACGCCTTGATGCCAACCTGGATCAGACAGCACAATCACCCGCCGCGACGGATCGGGAGCCTCAGCCAGACTCGCGAGGGCTTCCTCTTGCATTGTGCGCTCGACCTCGCGGCGCTGGCGGTTCATGGCGTCAAGCGACGCGGCAAGATGTTCTGCTTGCGCCGGGTCGTCGGTCAAAAGGCACTCGATCCCTACGCTCATGTCGGCGAGGCGTCCGGCCGCATTGATCCGGGGCCCGACCGTAAAGCCGAGATCTTGTGCGCTTGCTGTTCGGGGCTCACGGCTCGCGATCGATAACAGCGCGAGCAATCCTGGTTGAGCCCGCCCTGATCGGATCCTGGAGAGCCCCTGAGCCACCATCAGACGGTTATTCGCATCCATGCGAACCACGTCCGCGACCGTACCCAGCGCAACGAGATCGAGCAGGCGGGCCAAGGGCGCCTCACTGCCTTGCAGGCCGCGACGCCTGAGTTCTGCCCGCAACGCGATCAGTACGTAGAACATGACGCCCACGCCTGCGATCGCCTTGCTTGGGAACGTGCATCCGCCAGCATTGGGGTTGACGATGGCATCTGCCAAGGGCAACTCTGGACCGGGCAGGTGATGATCCGTGATGAGCAAGGCGAGTCCGGCGTCCTGCGCCGCTTGCGCGCCATCGACACTGGCGATGCCATTGTCGACCGTGATCAGAAGATCGGGTGCGCCGAGACGTGGGTGCTTGAGCGCGAGCGCGACGATCTCGGGGGTCAGTCCATACCCGGTTTCGAAACGGTTCGGGACCAGGTAATCGACCGTTGCCCCCATCATGCGCAGGCCCCGTACAGCAACGGCGCAGGCCGTGGCGCCGTCGCAGTCGTAGTCGGCAATGACGAGCATAGCGGCATCGGCTTCGATTGCATCGGCGAGCAGGATGGCCGCCTCGTCGGTTCCTTTGAGCAGCGCGGGCGGGAGCAGTCCTGCGAGATCGGTCGATAGCTCCTCGGGGCCGCGTACGCCGCGAGCGGCGAGTACCCGGGCCAGAATCGGATGAAGTCCGGACTGCTCGAGGGCCAGTCTTGCAGCCGCTGGAACAGCTCGGTCGACAATCATGTTGGCTCGGTAAAGAACGTATGGGCCGCGCGCGGTTGGCTGGTTTGGCTGGTTTGGCCAATGGGGCCAAGAACCCGAGCTGCCAGACCTTGAAAAGACCAAGGGGAGGGCGTTTGACGTGTGCTCGATGGTGGGGCCCAAGTGCTCAGCGCATGACTGCCGGTCAAAACCAGTTGAGCCGTATTGGGCAACGCTGGAAGAAGTGCCACGTCGATTGCTTCAAGCGCCTGTAGCCAGCCCTCCAGATCACCCAGGAGGCGCGGTTTGAGCGCTCGAGCATCCATCCAAAGGTTTGGGGTGGGGTGACTGTTGCCCTGGATCAATGATGCTTCGATCTGGACCCTTGTCAGCGCGCACCCCGTATCGATCAGTGTGACCTGAGGGGAGGTCTGATCGCCTGGATTGGGGGCCAGCGCTGTAGGGGCCAGCGCTGCAGGGGCCGGCGCTGCCAACCACAGGCTATTGACCGGAAACGGTTCGGCACTGGCAAACCGCAGGTCTGGCCCCGCGCAGTGCCACGCCATTTCAATTTCATGAACCAATTTGCGCCAGCGGGCCCCGTCTGGCCCTCCGGGCATGAGTGCTTGTGTATTGCGTCCAATTGCAGCCAGCGGCGTGCAAGCCTCGAGGCTCAGTCCGCTCTCGATATGCAGTTGCCACACCTCGGTGGCATTAAGGCGATGGCGCACCAATCGAATCCCCGAATCGGCGAGCAGGGACTCGATGACCTGGGCTAAGACCTCCCCGTCCGGCTCGGTGATTGGGGTGTCGACTTCCGAGAGCACCAGATGATCGAGGCCAACGGTCAACTGCACCGGGATGGCAAACCAATCATGTATCGGTGCGCTGGGGCCGTTTGACCCTCTCGTCCAGTGAAAGGTGTCAACCAGCCACTGTTCGTGCGGCAGTTGCCGGGCAGGCGAGGGGGCTTGCACCGACCCCATCGGCATCCAATCGGTTTGAACCAGACTCAGAGTTCCAAGCCGCGCTCGAACTGCGGCCGAACTCAACCAATGGGCTGGAGCGAGGGCGCCCGGCAGGAGGACTATTTGCCCGGGCTCCGGGTTTTCTGAGGGTTTGATTGGGTTCACGGATTGATTCTACGTGGGTCGCAGAACAGGACCATGTGGCAAACTCTTGCACTGTGAAGCGTCCCTATTTTCCCCCTGTGGAATTCTCGATTGGCTGGCGCTATGTGCGCGCTGGGCGGCGTTCTCAACGCGGTAATCGATTTATATCTTTCATTTCCTGGCTCTCAGCGTTGGGGATTGCACTCGGGGTCGCTGCCCTAATCGTTGTGCTCTCGGTCATGAACGGTTTTCAGAAAGAGGTGCGCGACCGAATGCTTTCAGTGCTCGCGCACATCGAGGTGTTCGAGACCTCAACGGCCGCGGTCGGTCTTGACCAATGGGCCGAGTTGGCGAACCGGTTGAGGTCCTATCCCCAAGTGCTTGGTGTGGCGCCGTTTGTGGCAGGGCAGGCCATGATGACGCGAGGCGAGATCGTTCGCGGGGCCCTGGTGCGTGGGATTGATCCTCGGGCGGAGGCGTCCGTCTCACAGATTGCAGGGCAAGTCCGTGAGGGGTCACTTGAGGACCTGCGAGCGGGTGAATACGGGATCGCGCTTGGTCGGGAGTTGGCCCGGGCAATGGGTGTAGATCTGGGTGATCGGGTGACCTTGATTGCGCCCCAGGGAACGATGACACCAGTTGGAATGATGCCGCGTCTTAAACCTTTTCGAGTGGTTGCTATTTTCGATAGCGGTCATTACGAGTACGACAGCACGCTCGCGCTGACCGCGATGGACGACGCGGCCAAACTCTTTCGGGCGGAGGGCCCGATGGGATTGCGCCTGCGGGTCGATGACATGCAGGCCGCACCCAGAATCGCGAGAGAACTCGCGTCGCAACTTCCTTCAACACTTTCCGTGCGCGATTGGTCATCCGAGAATCGAAGCTGGTTCGCAGCGGTACAGGTTGAAAAGAGAATGATGTTCATTATTCTCGCGTTAATTATCGCCGTGGCTGCCTTCAATCTCGTTTCGATGCTGGTCATGACCGTCACCGACAAACAGGCGGATATCGCCATCCTGCGGACCTTGGGGTCGAGCCCGGGTGCGATCCAGCGGATTTTTATCTTGCAGGGCACGGTGATCGGTCTGCTCGGCACCGCGTTGGGCGTAGCCCTTGGTGTGGCACTGGCTTGGTCGGTGGGTGATCTTGTCGCCGGGATTGAGCGCCTGCTTGGCGTGGAGTTCTTGCCACCTGGTATTTATTTCATTAGCCGCTTGCCGAGTGACTTGCGCTGGGATGACGTCCTTCGGATCGGTGGGGTCGCTGTCTTGCTTTCGGTGGTCGCTACCATTTATCCGAGCTATCGTGCTGCGCGAACCCGACCGGTCGAGGCCTTACGCCATGAATGATGCGCAGCCGGTTCTGCGGGCGCGTGATCTGGGGAAGACGTATGGCGATGGCCCCCAGGCTTTAACGGTCCTCCAGGGCGTCGACTTAACGGTCGCGGCAGGCGAGTTTGTGGCCATCATCGGCGCGTCCGGTTCGGGTAAGAGCACGCTCTTGCATTTGTTGGGCGGGCTCGATGAGCCCTCGACGGGCCAGGTTGAGATTGCCGGTGAATCGCTTGCGACACTCGACGAGCGCGAGCGTGGGCAGCTGCGTAATCGATTGCTTGGCTTTGTTTATCAGTTTCATCACTTATTGCCCGAATTCGACGCTGCTGAGAATGTCGCGATGCCCTTGCGGATTCGTGGGCTTGCGCCGGTGGTTGCGCTAGAGCGCGCAAGACAGATGTTGGGCCGGGTTGGATTGCAGGCTCGCGCGACGCATCGCCCCTCCGAACTCTCAGGCGGTGAACGCCAGCGCGTGGCATTGGCCCGGGCACTTGTGACGGAGCCCACATGTGTTCTCGCCGACGAACCAACCGGGAACCTTGATCGGGGAAGCGCGCATCGGGTGTTTGGATTGTTGGAAGAACTCAACCGGAGCCTGGGGACTGCGTTGGTCGTGGTGACACACGACCTTGAGTTGTCCGCGCGCGCCGATCGGGTCCTTACGATGCGGGAAGGTCGGCTCGCGCCCGTCTAAAATGCGTCTACGTTTGTTCAGCAGGAGCCCAGGGCCATGATTCGAGTTGTTTTCAATCAGAAGGGCGGTGTTGGTAAGTCAACCATTGCCGTCAATCTGGCAGCCATCGGGGCGCTGCGCGGACGTCGTACGCTGATGATTGATCTTGATCCGCAGGCCAATGCGACCAGCTATTTGCTCGGATCCGAGGCCCGATTAACGCCTACGATTGGCGACTTTTTTGAACAAAGCCTCTCCTTCCGGCTTGACTCCTTAAAACTGGATCAGTGCATTCATAAAACGCCCTTTGATCGCCTTGGTATCGTGCCCGGAGATACCGGACTGGCGGACCTGCAATCCAAGCTCGAAGCGCGCGCCAAGATTCTTAAACTGCCGCAGGCGCTCCGTGCCCTTAAAGGGTGGGATGACATCGTCATCGATACGCCGCCAGCGCTCAATTTTTTTACCCGTTCGGCGCTTATTGGTGCCGACGGTTGTTTGATCCCCTTTGACTGCGATGAATTTGCGCGCCAGGCCCTCTATGGTCTTCTTGAGTCCGTGAGCGAAATTGGTGCAGACCACAACCCAAAGCTGCGTGTGGAGGGCATCGTGGCCAATCAGTTCAATCCTCGCTCAAGCCTTCCGGTTCGAATTGTCGAGTCGATGGTGGATGAGGGTCTGCCGGTGCTACAGACGCGCCTCTCGTCTTCGGTCAAGGTGCGCGAGTCCCATGAAGCTTGCCTCCCGCTTCCGCACTTTGCCCCGGGCCACAAGCTGACTCTCGAAATGGTCGCCTTGTATGAGGAACTCGACGCACTCGAACAGGGCTAAAATAAAGTACGTTCAGCTGGCCGTTTGGCATATCGTTTGCTTTGGAAGGGCCTATGAAACTCATGGACTATCGATTGGCGAAGCAGGCCCCGGACGAAATGTTCCGAGCCTCGGGTCAGGTTCATGAGCACTGCCAGCCCTTGTACGAATGGTTACAGGCGCAACCCGCCGACCGGTTGATTCAAAAAAGAGCCGAGGCCGATCTTGCCTTTCGCAGGGTCGGAATCACCTTCGCGGTCTACGGAGATGATGCGGGTACCGAGCGTCTCATTCCGTTTGACATGATTCCGCGGGTGATATCCGCCGCTGAGTGGGCGCAGCTGGAGACCGGACTCAAACAGCGCGTTCGCGCTCTGAATCATTTTTTGCATGATGTTTACCACGATCACGAAATCATCCATGCCGGCGTGATCCCCGCAGCCCAGGTGTTTGGGAACGCTCAGTACCGCCCCGAGATGCAGGGTATTGCGTTGCCTGGGCGGGTTTATTGCCATGTAGCAGGGATCGATATCGTTCGCGCAGCAGCGCCCGATGGCGGTGCACCTCAGTTTTATGTATTGGAAGACAACCTGCGCGTGCCTTCCGGTGTCTCGTACATGCTGGAAAACCGCAAGGTCATGATGCGGCTTTTCCCTGACGCATTTGCGGGTATCAACGTCGCACCCGTAGCGCATTACCCAGACCGGCTGCTGGAAAATCTCCGCTCCAGTGCACCCGCCGGGATTGATTCGCCGACGATCGTGGTCATGACCCCGGGGATGTACAACTCGGCCTATTTCGAGCACGCATTTTTGGCGCAACAGATGGGGGTTGAACTGGTCGAAGGTCAAGACTTGTTTGTCGACGACGACACCGTTTATATGCGTACCACTCGTGGTCGACGGCGAGTCGATGTCATCTATCGACGGGTCGATGATGACTATCTGGATCCGCTGGCTTTTCGTCCAGAGTCGACCCTAGGCGTGCCCGGACTGCTTTCGGCTTATCGGGCCGGGCGGGTTTCGTTGGCGAATGCCATCGGTACCGGGATCGCGGACGATAAGTCGATTTACCCGTTCGTTCCCGAAATGATCCGGTTCTATCTTGGCGAAGAACCTGTTCTGCAGAACGTTCCGACCTATCAGTGTCGTGATCCAGAATCACTCGCATACGTCCTTGCTAACCTCGATTCACTCGTCGTCAAGGAAGTCCATGGGGCGGGGGGCTACGGCATGTTGATCGGGCCGACTGCCACCCGGGACGAGATCGAGCAGTTTGCGAAACGCTTGCGCGCAACGCCTGCGGCCTACATCGCTCAGCCAACACTTGCGCTTTCCACCTCGCCCACCTACGTTGAGTCTGGCGTTGCACCGCGCCACATTGATTTGCGGCCTTACGTCTTGTGTGGCCGTGAGATTTCGGTGGTTCCCGGCGGATTGACCCGAGTCGCCCTGCGCGAAGGGTCGCTGGTGGTCAATAGCAGTCAGGGTGGCGGCACCAAAGATAC
>RFPW01000109.1 GCA_009925965.1 Betaproteobacteria bacterium | reverse complement strand
TCAGTACATCGACGTTGCCCAGATCGTTCTTTATATGTTCTGGATCTTCTTTGGGTCCCTCGTGATTTATCTGAATCGCGAAAGCAAACGCGAGGGCTATCCGCTCGACACTGGGAATCCAAACGACCCAGACATCGGGTTGGTTTCGATGCCCGAACCCAAAACCTTCCTGATGCCCCATGGTGCCCCGATCGTACAGCCCCACCCATCACAGGCTGATCGCCGGCCGATCGCCGCCCGACCCATGGGCCCCTGGATGGGTGCTCCGCTGATTCCAACGGGCAATCCCCTGGTTGATGGCGTTGGGCCAGCCGCCTGGGCGGAACGTCACCCAGAACCCGAGTTGACACTTGATGGCCGCATTAAGGTAGTCCCCTTGCGAATCGCCAAGGATGTCTGGCTGGAGTCGCGCAGTCCGGACGCGCGCGGCATGCCAGTCGTCGCGGCCGACGGCAGCATCGCGGGAACGGTGAAGGACATCTGGGTCGACCGCTCGGAAACCATGGTGCGCTATTACGAAGTCGAAGTCCCCGCGCATGGCGGTGGTACCCGCCATGTTCTGTTGCCCTCTAACTGCACCAGAATCAGGGGTCGGACCGGGCCTGTGCGGGTGGTTTCCATTACCGCGGCCCAGTTTTCGGATGTCCCCGGAACCGCCCATCCCGAACAAGTCACCTGCCGCGAAGAAGACCGCATCATGGGCTACTACGCTGGCGGCTACCTATACGCAACACCCTCACGTCAAGAGCCCCTGCTATGAGCGCCCTCTTTCATGGGGGTGCTCCCCCCGACGAGCAAGTCCTTTGGGAAGGACGGCCCACCTGGCAGTCGATCCTGCGTCACGTCTTCCACGTGCGTGCACTCGTACTCTATTTCATCGCAATCGTAATCTGGCAGATCGCCGATGCCCTGTCAGCGGGTGAGCCTGGCAAAAACCTGATGGTGAGCACAGCCGGCTTCGCCGGCCTGGCTTTGGCTTGTCTTGCGATCCTGTCTTTGATGGCTTGGCTGATCTGGCGAACGACGACTTATCTCATTACAGATCGGCGAGTAGTTCTTCGATTTGGTGTGGCCCTACCTGCGACGCTCGATGTTCCGCTGAATTTGGTCCAGAACGCGTCGGTAAAAATGCATTCGGATGGCACGGGCGACATTTCCATTGAATTGCCCAAGGACCAGCGAATTGCGCCGCTATTGCTCTGGCCCCATCTCAAGCCATGGCAACTGACCAAACCCGAGCCGATGCTGCGCGGAATCAGCGAACCTGAAAAGGTGGCTGAACTCTTTGCAACCGCGCTGAGTGCGCACGGACGACTGAATGACTCGCCCGCAGTTGACGGAGATCGATCATGACGCAACCCAATCACACGAACGGCATCCTCGCGGCACTTGAGCGAGAGCGGGCGTTTGACCAGGCTCATGACGAGGAACACGACAACCAGGTTCCAAAAGTTCCGCTCTATGCGGCAATTTCTCTGGCATTGCTCACGCTCGCCCTGGTCAGCGGCGCCCGACTTGCCGGCTTTGATCCGGTCGATCAGCCCGCACGGGAAATCGTCGCTCGCGACTTGCGCTTTGAAGATCGCCCAGGCGGCGCTGTCGCCGTTTTCGACAACGCAACCCAGGCACTCGTTGAAGTCGTCCCTGGCGGGGATGACTCATTCGTGCGCTCGACCCTACGCAGCATGGCGCGCGACCGGCGCCACGGTGGCGCAGGCTCGGAGGTGGCGTTTCACCTCGCGGGGCACGCCGACGGGCGACTGACTCTAACGGACCCCGTCACTGGACGTCGACTCGATCTGGTGGCGTTTGGGACCGATAACGCCAAATCGTTCAGTCGCTGGTTACCGGTCCCAACGGCTCCAAGTTCCGTTAAAGTGTCGACAGCAAACGGTGTCAATAGCAACTAACGTCATGAAGGATTGACGACATGTCAGCAATTCTGTCTTCACGCTCAGACTCCATCCCCGTCGATCCGATCAGCGTGCCATTCGTAGCGCCGATCAACAGTTCTGATGATGCATTCAATCAGGCCCGCGCCGATTCCCTGATCAGCCCGAAGTTCTACACCACCGACTTCGAGGCAATGGATCGGATCGACGTGTCTTCGGTCCAGGCCGAGTGGGACCAGTTGATATCGGAATTCAGAAGCGACGCTAACAAGGACCACTTTGAGCGGGACGATGCGTTCGGCGCCGAAGTCATGGCGTTGCCTGAGGGGCTACGCAACGAGTTCTTCGATTTTTTGATTAGTTCTGCCACGTCCGAATACAGCGGCTGCGTGCTTTATGCGGACATCCGCGCCAAGGTCAAAAATCCGGAAATGCGCGAGTTGATGGGCTATATGGCCCGCGATGAATCGCGCCATTCGGGCTTCATAAACCGCGCACTCAAGGACTTCAACGTCGGCCTGGATCTGCCCGCGCTACGTCGTACCAAGGCGTATACCTTCTTCAAACCAAAATTCATTTTCTACGCGACCTATCTTTCCGAGAAGATTGGTTATGCCCGTTACATCACCATCCACCGGACCCTCGAGGAACATCCGGATCGGCGCTTTCACCCAATTTTCCGCTGGTTCGAACAGTGGTGTCTGGATGAGTTCCGTCACGGCGAGGCTTTCGCCGTGCTGATGAAGGCGGATCCTAAGCTGCAAAGTGGGGTCAACAAGCTCTGGATCCGCTTCTTCCTGCTCGCGGTGTTCGCCACGATGTACGTGCGCGACCACACGCGGCCTTACATGTTTGAAGCGCTAGGCATGAAACCAGACGAATTCGGCTTCCAGGTGTTCAGAATTACGACGGCGATCTCACGGCAGATTTTCCCGGTGTCCCTGGATATTGAACATCCCGCGTTCCGTGCCGGGCTGGAGTCGATGCGCACCAGCTTCGAAGCCATTCAGGCAGCGAAAGCGCGTGGAGGCCTGCTGGGCAAAGTGCAGGCGCTGGGTTCGAATCTGAAGATCGCAATGACATTCGTACGCCTCTTCCTGCGCCCGGTGCACCGGCACGCGCTGCCAGACGACGTCCGCGTAGTGCCGGCCTGGTAGACCGAGTGTTGGAGTCTGCGGCGCCCGCGCTATTCAGTGCCTTTGTCTGGTGGTTCTCGACCGGCATTGTCTTGTATCTGGACGGTTTGCCGCAGCACACCTTCCGCTGGAGTGTGCTCGGCTCGGCAGTCTTGATGGGCGTCGGGTTTCTGGGGCTGTACAACGTCGCCGATGACCAAACGGCCGCCGGCGCGTACGCCGGATTCTTTTACGCCATGCTCATCTGGGGCTGGCTGGAACTCAGCTATTACACCGGCTTTGTGACGGGCCCACGCAAGATCGCCTGTGAGCCGGGATGCTCTGGCTGGCGACATTTTGGCCATGCGCTTGAATCAAGCCTTTATCACGAAGCGGCAATCGTGATCGCACTTCTAATCGTTTTCGCACTGACCTGGGAACAACCCAATCGGGTCGGCTTGTGGACGCTACTTCTCGTATTTTGCATGCACGAGAGCGCCAGACTCAACGTGTTCCTTGGGGTTCGAAACCTCAATGCAGACTGGCTCCCCCCGCATCTCAGTTATTTGCGCGGATTTCTGCGAAAACGATCGATGAATCCGCTCTTTCCAATCTCGATCGCGATTGGTACAACGGTGACCGTACTCTTGATTCGGGCGGCATTGGCGAACGAAACCGGCAGCTTTGAAGCTGTAAGCATGACCCTGCTCGCCACACTCTCCGGTCTGGCCATGTTCGAACACTGCTTGATGATCCTGCCGCTGCCGACCAACTGGATGTGGCGCTGGGGCCTCGGCGAGCGGGACCTCCTCAGGCCAGACCCACCAGCCGTTCGCTGAGCGCCCACAGGCGCTCGCCTTTTGCGCGATCGGTCGCCTGACTGGAGAGGGGCTGAGAAAATGCCTGCCGGCCCTCCTGCTGGCGGTTTCCCCAACTCCAATGCACACCAGACTGTTCAAACCCGGGGTCGGCGACCACCTGAGCAACCCGCTCGCCGGCAAGGGTCTGCGTGACGTACCCTTTGGTGATGTTTTTCTGAAACCAGGGAAAAATTGTCTGAAATGCTTTTGGCGTTTCGCGAAATAGCGCTGTGTCCGCAACGCACCCCGGGTAGAGGGTATTAAATACAATCCCGGTGCTCGCATGGAATCGCTGATGCATTTCACGACTCATGATCATGTTGCACAGTTTGCTGTCCTTATAGGCCTTGCCGGCCTTGAATTGTTTGCCATCGATCATCGAAACAGGTGCCTGAAACCCCGCTTCGAGGCCTTCAAGATTTCCGATATTCGCGGGGGCGGGGATCGGGACCTTACCCCCAAACTCCTCCGAGTTCGCGGTCACGGTCCCCAGCGTAATCAAGCGTGGTGGCGTACACCGCGATTTGCGCAGCGACTCGAGAAGCAGATTGGCGAGCAGGAAATGGCCAAAGTGATTTGTCGCCACACTGATCTCGAAGCCCTCAGGCGAGCGCATGGGCTCTTTGAGACGGGGTAAATACACTGCGGCGTTGCAGACGAGCGAATCAATTGCAACGGATTGCTCTTCGAGGGCGTGCACAAAATGACGAACGCTATCGAGTGCGCCCAAATCCACCAGCATTGGGGTCACCTGACGGTCTGAAAGCCCCAGCATCTGCGCCGCCTGGCGTGCCTTGCTAAGGTTTCGACAAGCCATCACAACGTGCCATCCTCGCTTCACCAGGGCCTGGGTGGCGTAGAGTCCGACACCAGAAGAGGCTCCGGTAATAACCGCGGTTAGTGGGGCTTGTTGACTCATAAGTTGGGAGATTTAACGTTGGAGACAACGCGTTGCAGAAAGATTGGCTGATCACCGGTTTAGGGATATTTGCCATTTTGGTGGTGGGCGCGGTCATCTGGCTGTGGACGCCCGACCTGGATCGCGTTGCGCTTGAATCTCGTTATGCCCAGTCGCCCTCAGAATTTATGGATCTCGCGGGATTGCGCTTACACGTACGTTCGAACGGACCCACGATTCCCATGCCGATGGCGCCCAAACCAGACCAATCGCCACAGCCCGTTCCGACCGTGGTGATGCTGCATGGCTTTGGTTCGAGTTTGCACACTTGGGAGGACTGGGTTCCGGTTTTATCACAGGATTTTCGAGTGATCCGATACGACCTCCCAGGACACGGCCTGACCGGCCCCGATGCCAGCGGCGATTACACCGATGCCCGCGGAATAGTTGTACTTCTCGATTTACTGAACCACCTCGGGATTCAAAAAATCAGCCTCATCGGTCATTCCATTGGGGGACGATTGGCCTGGAACTTTGCCGCAGCCCACCCGGAACGCATCGAGAAACTCGTGCTGGTCGCCCCAGACGGATTTGCCAGCCCGGGCTTTGAGTATGGCAAAACACCCGAGATCGGATTGAGCCTGCAAGCAATGCGCTATGTCCTGCCGAAATCCTTGTTGCGCATGAGCCTCGAACCCGCATATGCGAGCGCCTCAGTGATGACCGAACAGCGCCTGACCAGATACCACGAGCTGATGTTGGTACCGGGCGTGCGGCCAGCCCTGATTGCCCGTCTGGAGCAATCAACCCTGCGGGATCCCAATCCGATTCTGGCCAGCATCAAGGTACCGACGCTCTTGCTCTGGGGCGACCAGGACGCGATGATTCCGGTGGCCAATGCAGGCGACTATCTGCGCGCGCTGCCCAATGCCCGTCTGGTGCGAATGAACGGCGTCGGGCACCTTCCACAGGAGGAAGCCCCAGCGGAATCCGCCCTCACCGTTCATCAATTCCTGCAGTAAACAGAGTTACCGCACAAAGTCCCCTCGCCCAAAGTCCCCTCGCGCAGCCTGCGCGCCCAAGCCCCGAGTCAGACTCGGGTTAGACCCTGGCGAAGCCGAGCAGATGAGCCATGTCCTTAAAGAAAATGCGCACATGGGCCATTGGCTTTTTGCGAACCAGTTCTTTATTCATGTACGACTCAAAGGTCAACTGCTGAACATCGCGGTCGCGACAAATACTGACAAACCGTTCCCGACGCTTATCGCTGCTGTACCAAAAGTACTGCATGATTCCAAGAACCATAAAGACCGTACCGTGGGCCTTCATGAAGCGTTTGCGAGCCGTCGCAAGCGCTCGCGCATCACCGGTGCTTAGTAACCCTTCGACCGCATCTGCGGCAAGCGACCCGCCGACCATTGCGTAATAAATGCCTTCACCGGACGCGGGGGCCACAACGCCCGCCGCATCACCCGCGAGCACCACATCGCGCCCGTTATCCCAGCGCTTGAGCGGCTTCATGGGCAGCGGTGCCCCTTCGCGGCGCAAGGTCACAGCGTCTTTGAGTCCGGTCGCTTCACGCAGGGTGCCGACCGCATTTTTCAATGAAAAACCCTTATCGGCGCTACCCGTCCCGACGCTCAGCGTATTGCCATGCGGGAACACCCAGCCGTAAAAATCTGGCGATACCTTGCCCTGATACCAGACATCGCAACGCGATCCGTCATAGCCCGGGGGTTTAACCGCGGGCGCTTCGATAATCTCGTGATACGCGAACACATATTGTGTTTCTTTGGCACCAGGGATGGCCTGGCGTCCCACGCCGGACTTGGCACCATCGGCGCCAATGATCGCGCGTGCACGGACGCTTTCAAGACGACCTTCTCCGGGCACCCTTCGATCGCGAATTCGATAATGAACCCGGCTGATGCCATCGGCATCGCGCTCGAGTTTATCGAAAACGCCGACGCGTCGAATCGCTCCGGCATCGGCCGCCCGGACCCGCAACCACTCATCAAAATGTTCGCGGTCGACCATGCCGACAAAGCCGCCTTCAATGGGCATGTCGACATTAACTGTGTTCGGCGAAACCATCCGTGCCGCGTTGGCGCGTGCGACCAACAAGTTGTCGGGAATCCGGTAATCCTTGATGAGCCGAGGTGGTATTGCGCCGCCACACGGTTTGACTCGTCCCGCCCGGTCGAGCAACAACACGGACCGCCCTTTGCGGGCGAGTTCTTCAGCGGCCGTGGCGCCCGCAGGCCCGCCACCTACTACCACAACGTCATAAATCTCCGTTTTTTCCCCGCTGGCCCCTTCCGAGGGGGTCTGGTTTTCGCGCGTGATCCAAGATTCGGTGGCATTCATAAGAATGGTCTCCCAGTTACTGTGTCGATATTGGAACGGTCAGGTCATCTCAGTGACGATTGAACGAAGGGCAAAGGCGCTCACCATCATCCCGGCCACGAACAACGGGACGCCAAAGCCGCTGTAGGGCAACGCTCGCTTCGTGGGTGCGCC